>NVTD01000027.1 GCA_002401445.1 Candidatus Wolfebacteria bacterium
CGCAATCGGAGAAGGAACAAACCTTTACTTCACCAACACTCGTGTAGACGATCGAATAAACGCTTCATCAACAATCGCTTCTGTTGGAGGTACCACCTATGGAGATATACTCTCATGGGATGGAACACGTTGGGAAACAAGAGCAACTTCTACTCTCTCAGTAGACCTTTCAAACACAACCGGAGATACAGATGACATTACAGAAGGTTCATCTAATCTGTATTGGACAAATAACCGTTTCGATATTCGTCTAACCGCAACAACAACATTGCCAAGTATCACTACACTGGCAAACCTTTCAATCACAGAATCACAAATTAGTGATCTACAAAGTTACTTCACACTCGCAACCTGGTTCGCAACAACAAGTGCACCACAACTAACCACCCTCGCTAACCTCTCAATAACCGAGTCCCAAATCTCTGATCTCACACACACAGTAGACACTAACCTAACACAAGAAGAGGTAGAAGACTTCGCCGGAGCACTAGTAGCCTCATCTACAGGAACACACACAGACATAACAATCACTTACCAAGACGCTACCAGTGACTTTGACTTCATAATCGACACACTACCTAACCTAACAGGTACTCTAGACGTAGACTCTGGAGGAACAGGAGCAACTACCTTCACAACCGGTGAAGTACTCGTAGGTAATGGAACAGGTGCAGTAACCTCAACAAGTACAGCAAACCTAAAAGCATCTCTCGCTCTAAACTTGGTTGAAAACACAGCACTATCTACCTGGGCTGGTACATCTAACATAACTACGTTGGGAACAATCACCTCAGGTACATGGCAAGGAACAACAATCGCAGTTAATCAAGGAGGTACAGGATTGACTTCATACACACAGGGCGATGTACTCTATGCATCAGGAACAGGAACTCTAGCTGGTACAAGTACCACCAACCTAAAAGCATCCCTCGCTCTTAACCTTGTTGAAAACACCGCACTCTCTACCTGGGCTGGAAGTAGTAACCTAATAACACTCGGAACAATCACTACCGGTGTTTGGAACGGAACTTCAATAACAAACGCAAACGTAGATGATGACCTAACAATCTCTGCAAGTGGCTCTGTAAACAAAGGAGCACTACAAAACTCGGGAACACTTTCGTTTGATTGGATAGATAGTGAAGTAGCTAATGACCTGACGATTGATTCAGCAACTGTGGTTACTGCACCGAACTTCGTAGGTGACACAGATACAGCATCTACATTTGTGGGTAATGTAGGCATCGGAACCACATCACCATATGCAAAACTTTCAGTCGTTGGTGAAATCGTTAGTGCATACATAACAGCAACAACAAGTGCAACTTCAACGTTACCTCAGTTGGATATTACAGACGTACAAATCGCAAACGGACTAGAAATAAACAGCGACTTCATCACAGACTTCTCAGGAATAGGTTTGCAAATCTCTGGTACATCTCTTGCCCTTAACGCAACAGGCGACTGGACAGGAACCTTCGACGGACAAGAAGGAAGCTACTACCTAGACGCAACTAACCTGACCAACTTTGGTAACCAGTTCTACACATTCTTTAATGCAACTAATACAACAGCACTTTCTGAAGGAACCAACCTCTACTTCACTAACACTCGTGTAGACGATCGAATAAATGCATCAACAACTATTGCTAGGACATCTGACTTACACGACTCTCTAACCCTAGCCGGAACCCCTAACTACCTAACTCTCTCAGGACAAGAAATTACTCTTACAAAGCTAGACATAACAGACGATACAAACCTAACCGCAGGTACAGGTATTACACTAACAACAAACGATCTATCTATAGACGCTTCTCAAACACAGATTACTGCACTGGGTACTATCACTACTGGTACATGGGAAGGAACAACAGTTGCTGCAAACCAAGGTGGAACCGGGCAGTCTTCGTATACTATCGGTGATCTACTTTATGCAAACACAGCAAGTACCTTAGCACGACTTGGGCCAGGTGCTAATGGACAAGTACTTAAACTTGCTGGAGGCGTACCAACCTGGGGAGCAGATATTACAACTGGTGGTGGTGGTGGTGCAGGTGCATGGTCTACAACAACCGACAGTCTTGGTATTTATCCAACTGATACGAGTGACGTGATTATAATCGGTAGTAGTGCGACATCATCCACTGGGTATATTTTTGAAGTCGCTGGTTCTTCGTATTTTGATGGAGGAACGTTGTTGGTGGATGCATTAAATGACCGTGTTGGTATTGGCACGAGTACTCCAGGGTCAGTTCTTTCAATTCAAGGTGTCGCAAATTTTGCACCAACACTATCGACTCTATATTCAGCACTTGATATTTCATACATAACCGCGACTAGTACTACTGCATCGTCTACTTTCCCATTGCTCGATGTTACAAGTGCATTTGCACTAGGATCCGACTACATCACTGACCTAACCGGAACAGGACTAACAATCACGGGGGGCGCACTAACCGTTGACGATACATCTTTCTTCACACTCGCAACCTGGTTCGCAACCACAAGTGCCCCACAACTAACAACCCTCGCTAATCTCTCAATAACCGAGTCCCAAATCTCCAACCTCACACACACAACCGACACTAACCTAACACGAGAAGAGGTAGAAGACTTCGCCGGAGCACTAGTAGCCTCATCTACAGGAACACACACAGACATAACAATCACATACCAAGACGCTACAAGTGACTTCGATTTCATAATCGACACACTACCTAACCTAACAGGTACTCTAGACGTAGACTCAGGAGGAACAGGAGCAACTACCTTCACATCTGGTGAAATACTAGTAGGTAATGGAACAGGTGCCCTAACATCAACCTCAACCGCTAACCTAAAAGCATCTCTCGCTCTCAACTTAGTTGAAAACACAGCTCTATCAACCTGGGCTGGAAGTAGTAACCTCATAACACTCGGAACTATTACGACAGGTGTTTGGAACGGAACCTCAATAACAAACGCAAACGTAGATGATGACCTAACCATTAGTAGTAGTGGCTCAGTAAACAAAGGAGCTCTACAAAACTCGGGAACACTTTCGTTTGATTGGGTGGACAGTGAAGTAGCTAATGACCTGACGATTGATTCAGCAACTGTGGTTACTGCACCATATTTCGTAAGTGATACCACCGCAACCTCAACCTTCGCCGGAGCAATAGATATCACAGAAGCAAATGCAACATCAACCTTTGCACACGGTATTGATATTGGAACAGGGTGTCTTGCTATTAACGGAACCTGTCTATCAACAGCAGGCTTCTTCGACACCGCAGGTACAGGACTAACATCCTCAGGATCTACCGTAAACGTCATAGGAGGAGTAGGTATTACAGCAAACGCAGATGATATTGCACTAGACGGTACAGAGATAGACGCTATCACCTGGAGTGATGGAGTAAATGCTTCTAACATATGGACATTTGATGTATCTGGTACAGACACTACAGCTACATGGGGTTCAGCTCTCCTTACTCTATCAGGAGCACTCACCATCAACGGAACACTCAGTGGAGTATCTGCCATCGATGCTACAACCGAAACAACAATCGAAAGTGCAATAGACACACTGGGTAACCTCACCAGTGCAAGCGCATTGGCAACAGTAGGAACGATTACTTCTGGAGTGTGGAACGGTACCTCAATAACAAACGCTAACGTAGATGATGACCTTACCATTTCTAGTTCAGGAAGTGTAGACAAGGGAGCTCTACAAAACTCGGGCACGCTCTCATTTGATTGGGTTGATTCTGAAGTTGCGGATGATCTAACTATTGATTCATCAACTGTGGTTACTTCTCCGAACTTCATCGCAGACTCAGGAAGTGCAACAAGCACATTCGCAGGGGGGCTTGCAATAGAGACAACAGGATTTGTGTATGACTTTAGTTCAGGGAATGTGGGAATTGGGACGGCTAATCCTGATGGACTACTCACAGTTGGTACGGGAGCACCACATGATGAGACAGCATACAAAGGTTTGCAAATTAGCACCGTCGACACAGCCACAGGAGATGAGGTCTATGGCGCTATTATTAAACACCAACACACAGGAGCGAACTCCTCAACTGTGCACGCAGCATACCTACGTCTCCAAACTGATAATAGCTCAGGAACGATGGTGGATAGTCGTGTGCTAACTATTGCTGGAGACATTGCTGGTAATGGCGCAAAGACTGATGTTGCTGGAACACGCTACGACCTTTCTTCTCGAGATGCTGCTACAATCACTAATCTCTATGATATATATATTGAGGATGCAACAACCGGTGGCTCGTCAAGTATTGCCAATCAGTATGGTCTATATATTGAAAATCTAACTACTGGTGGCACACTTAACTATCCAATTTATGTCACGGGCGGAACATCATACTTTGGAGGTAACGTCGGAATAGGAACCACCTCTCCCTACGCAAAACTTTCAGTAGCTGGTGAAGTAGTAGCAGGATTGTTTACAGCAACGACTACTGGATTTAGGGCAAATAGTGGAAGTGTAGGTGCATTGCCGTTCTCCTTCTCAAGCGATACTGATACTGGAATGTATAATCAAAGTGCTAATAATCTTTCGTTCGCTACAAATGGAAGTAATCGTTTGGAACTGAGCACAACATATGCAACATTCTCAGTTCGCGCAGAAGTTATTTTGGGATCAGCTAGCGCTCCTAGTTTTGCAGAAAATAGCACACGTACCACTGGTATATTCTTCCCAACCTCATCAATGTTCGCTATCTCAACAGGTGGTATCGAACGCCTACGTATTGATGCTTCCGGTAATGTAGGAATCGGAACAACAACTCCCTACCGTAAACTGGAAGTATACGGTGTTACAAACCCACAATTACGTCTAGCAAACCACGCATCAACTACATACTACACATATACAGACATTGGAGTCACAAATCTTGGAGAATTCTCAATATCAAATCAAACAAGAAGCAATATACTCTCAATTAATAAAAGAGGGCAAGTTGGAATTGGTGCAACTTCTCTTACCCCAAGTTATACCTTAGATGTTTCTGGTACTTTTAGAGCGGGAGATATACGAAGTACGACGGGCGGCACCTTTGCTGACAAAGTAGACAAAACGACGGGGTCAAATCCACAAGGTGCCTCAATAGGTGATGTGAATAATGATGGATATGCTGATTTGGCAGTCGCAAATGATGGTTCCGCATCAGTTTCTGTGTTTATCAACAACGGCGATGGAACATTTGCTGACAAAGTCGATTACACAGCAGGAACAAGTCCTGTATCCGTTTCTATGGGAGATGTAAACAACGACGGCTATGCAGACCTTGCGGTGGCGAATCAAGGTTCAAACTTAGTTTCTGTGTTTATCAACAATGGCGACGGTACTTTTGCTGATAAAGTCGACTATGGTACCCAATCAAGTCCAATTTTTGTTGAAATCGGAGACCTTAATAATGACGGCTATGCAGATCTTGCGGTGGCGAATAATGGCTCCGATTCAGTCTCTATATTTATAAACGACGGTGATGGAACATTTGCTACCAAGGTTGACTATACCACTGGGACGCTTCCCTACGCTGTCTCTATCGGAGACCTTAATAACGACGGCTATGCAGATCTTGCGGTGGCAAACTTTACGTCCAATTCAGTTTCAGTCTTAATAAACGACGGTGATGGAACATTTGCTACCAAGGTTGACTATAATACAGAAACAGCGGCAATCTCCGTCTCTATCGGAGACCTTAATAACGACGGCTATGCAGATCTTGCGGTGGCAAATTTCAGCTCTGTTTCAGTCTCTATATTTATGAACAACGGCGATGGAACATTTGCTGACAAAGTCGATTACACTACGGGTACAAATCCACACGCCGTCTCTATCGGAGACCTTAATAACGACGGCTATGCAGATCTTGCGGTGGCGAATCAGGGTTCTGCATCAGTCTCTCTCTTCATGAACAACGGCGACGGTACTTTCGCTGGCAAAATCGATTACACCACGGGTACCACTCCACGCGCTACACCTATCGGCGATGTCAACAATGACGGGTACAATGATTTTGTAGTTGCCAACTACGGCTCCGCTTCAGTCTCCGTCTTCCTCAACTCCCCATCAACCTTCCTTTATGCACAATCTTCAACTAGTCGTGTTGGTATTGCGACCACCACCCCTTGGGCACTCCTTGCAGTAAATCCAAACGGCATCACGGGCCCATCCTTTGCAATCGGTTCTTCAACAAAAACTGACTTTATTGTGACGAATGGAGGTAATGTGGGAATCGGAACCACCACCCCCGGTTCACTACTTTCAGTAGAAGGAGATGCATACATAACTGGCTCAGTTATATTCGCCGACGGTTCAACACAATCTTCAGCTGGTCTGAGTGGCATCGTTCAAACTTCCGCAGGTGATGGAAACACTGCGGTAGGTAACACAGCTCTTGATTCTTTGACAGGAGGATCTGGATTGCGCAACACTGCCTTTGGAACTAACGCAGGTACGGCACTAACAACAGGAGATGATAACGTTCTTCTTGGATATCGGGCTGGAGATGCATTTGATACCGAAGCAAGAAACATTGCTATTGGTCCATATGCTCTTGGAGGTGCAACTTACCAAGCTGATGATAATATCGCTATTGGATATCAAGCAGGAGATGCCATGACAACTGCAACAAGAAATGTAGGAATAGGAACTAGTGCGCTTGGAGCAGTTATTACAGGAGACAACAATGTAGCTGTTGGATACAATGCATTAATTCTTAGTACAGCAGGTAACAGTGTCGCAATAGGAGCTCGGGCATTAGATGCAAATACATCAGGAGCAAATAATATAGCAATTGGAGTAGACTCTCTTGGGGCAAATCAGACAGGAGATAACAATGTGGCTGTTGGTACCAACGCCTTAATATTGAATATCGCAGCAGACAACGTTGCTGTGGGTAATTTTAGCTTAGATGCTAATACATCTGGTACAAGAAACACGGCTGTCGGTAAAAGTGCTCTCTCCGCAATCCAAACCACCAATGATTCAACTGCAATAGGATTCAACGCACTTCTACTAGATGTTGGTGGAGCTAACACTGCGGTTGGTTCGTATGCAGCAGATGCGATTACCAGTGGGGTTTGGAATGTTGCGATTGGAACAAACTCACTTAGCGCCGCAGATACATCCAGCGCAAACACAGCAATCGGTTTTGACGCTTTAGCTCTGAATACATCAGGTGACAATAACGTGGCCGTTGGTGCTGATGCTCTCAACAGCAACCTTAGTGGTGGTTCCAATATTGCCGTTGGTCGTGAGGCTCTAACTTTGAATACCGCTAGTTCAAATACGGCCATCGGTCACAAAGTCCTTGCCGCAAACACCTCGGGAACCAGAAATACCGGCCTAGGTTTTCAAAGTCTTAACGCCATCCAAACCACCAACGACTCCACAGCCGTGGGATACGACGCTCTCCTATTAGATGTTGGTGGAAGTAACACCGCGGTCGGTAGTTATGCCGGGGATGCCATTACGAGTGGTACAGGGAACATCGGGATTGGGTTAAATGCTGTTGGAGCTGTAAGCACTGCGTCAAGAAATATTGGAATAGGTAATAGTGCGATTGGTGGGGCGGCAGGAAATGGAAATGTCGCAATTGGTGATGGTTCCATGGCGGTCACTACAGGGGGCTTGAACGTTGCTGTTGGTGATGCTGCTCTGGATATAGTGTCATCGGGTTCCCAAAATACAGCACTGGGAAGAGACGCTCTAGGAGCTGTTACTGGATCAAGTAATAACGTTGGGATTGGAGCTGCCTCTTTAATACTTACTACGGGGGCCAACAACATCGCTCTCGGCTGGCAATCTGGCGACAATCTTACTTCAGGTTCAAACAACCTAATCATCGGTTACGACATAGATGCACCATCTGCAACCGCCTCAAATCAACTCAACATCGGTAACTTAATATACAGTGCAGGAATAGACGGAACCGGTACAACACTGAGCTCAGGTAATCTAGGAATAGGAACAACAACTCCAGGCTACAAACTATCCGTAGAGGGAACTGCATACTTTGCAGATACAATAGTAGCAAGCGCTCTAACTTCAACTTCGACAGTTACAGGAGCAAGCTTTGTAGCGTCGTCTGCATCCGCAACCTCAACATTTGCTGGAGGGTTTGCGGTAGAAACTAGCGGACTCGTCTATGACTTCTCTACAAACAATGTGGGTATTGGGACGGCGAGTCCGGATAATACGTTGGATGTGAGTGGTACGTTTCAGGTGGCTGGAACTGTATGGGAGTCGGTAGGTGCTTGGTCACAAATTGGAAGTGATACAGTTATAGCATCGACTGAAAGACCTTCCCTTACTTCACTTTCTGCTACGCGTATTGCCTTTGTAGACCACAACAACAATGATCTCCGCACCTACGATTTCAATGGTACTACTTGGTCACAAGTAGGAAATGAGTTGAACGTATCGGCTTTTGAACCTAAAGTAACCGCCCTATCATCTACTCGAGTTGCATACATTGAAGCAACCTCTAACGACCTACGTACATATGATTTCGACGGTACCGATTGGACACTAGTAGGAAATCTTTTGGATGTTGCTGGTATGGGTACTCCTTCTTTTGTAGCTCTCTCCTCAAACAGAATTGCTTTTATTGACGGTGGTAATGACGACCTTCGTACATATGATTTCGACGGTACCGACTGGGCACAAGTAGGAAATGATCTAAATATTACGGGAACTGACCAGCCAACATTGACTAAATTGTCTTCAACACGTGTTGCTTTTATTGATTCCTTTAACGATGACCTACGTACGTATAGTTTCGACGGAACTGACTGGACACAGGTTGGAAACGATTTAAATATTAGTAGTCTTAATAGTAGGCCTGACTTAGCCGCCCTTTCTACGACTCATGTTGCATATATTGATCAAACTAATGCAGACTTGCGAGTATATGAATTCGATGGAACCAATTGGAGTGAGGTTGGTACAGAGCTGAATATTGCGACTGTTGGTACTCCTGCCCTAACCGGTTTGTCCGCAACACGTGTTGCATTTATTGATGAGACAAATAAGGATCTTCGTGTATATGATATTGCTGTAACATATTTCGCAATCACTACTGATGCAGCAGCAAACCTTGGTCTCGGCACCACCACCCCCAACAACAAACTCGACATCTATTCAACAACGGCCGCAGCAATTGGATTCTCTGGAGCATCTGGATCAACATACAAATGGACAATAGGAATGGACGTCACTAACGCAGGACGTTTCGCTATCTCTTCATCTACTGCGCTGGGCACTACAGACAGATTGGTAATAGATGGAGCGGGGAATGTCGGAATTGGTTCCACCACCCCTTGGGCACTCCTTGCAGTAAATCCAAACGGCATCACGGGCCCATCCTTTGCAATCGGTTCTTCAACCAAGACGGACTTCATTGTGACAAATTCGGGTAATGTAGGAATCGGAACCACCTCACCACCATACAAACTATCCGTCGCCGGATTCATCAACACCGATCAATACTCTGGATTCAAACAAGCAGGGGTTACTATACTGCATGCTTCTTCAACAAACTTAAGTGTATTTGTTGGTGCCAACGCTGGAGCAGGTAATCTAGCATCAAGCTTCCGTAATGCAGGTCTTGGATATAACGCAGGAACGGTATCTACAGGTAATGATAATGTATATTTGGGATACAATGCAGGATTAACACTTACGAATGTCGGTGCCAATGTCATTATTGGATCAGGTGCCATGTCTGGAGGTGGGTCAATTAGCGGCACAGATGGCAACGTCGCGATTGGTGAAGGTGCCATGTCAAATGTCCAGTCAAATGCAGACGATAATATTGCTATCGGTCAGGATGCATTAACAAATGTAGATGCAAATTCAATTGTTGCAATTGGAGTGGAGTCACTTGATGCTAATACCACAGGTCCGCGAAACACAGGAGTGGGTCATCAATCTCTTTCAGCTATCATAACTGCAGGCGACTCCACAGCAGTTGGATACAATGCGCTTCTTCTTGACACTGGAGGAAGTAACACAGCAATAGGAAGTGGGGCGGGAGACGCGATTGGTAGTGGATCAGAGAATGTTGCTATAGGATTCCAGGCACTTACTACATTAACGACAGGTGTTGGAAATGTCGCTATTGGAAACCGAGCTCTTGATGCCTCGACAGGTGACAGCAACTTTAACGTAGCGGTTGGTATAGATGCTCTTGGTGGACTTAATAACGCAACTGGAGACAACAACATTGCTCTCGGTTATTCTGCAGGAATTAATATAACCTCAGGAGCAAGTAACCTTATCATAGGTAACAACGTTGAAGCTCCTTCTGCAACTGCTTCAAACCAACTTAACATCGGTAACTTGATCTTTAGTGCGGGAATAGATGGAACTGGTTCGACTCTCTCGAGTGGAAACCTGGGAATAGCCACCACCACCCCTTGGGCACTCCTTGCAGTAAATCCAAACGGCATCACGGGCCCATCCTTTGCAATCGGTTCTTCAACCAAGACGGACTTC
>NVTD01000028.1 GCA_002401445.1 Candidatus Wolfebacteria bacterium
GTTATTATGAATAAGATATTAATTACAGAACAACAATTTAAAACTTTAATAGAGAATATTATAAAAGAAGAAACAAGAGAAGAAGTACAAGAATGGTTAAGGAGAAAATGGAAGGTTGGGGATTATTTTTTTAAAATATTGGATAATTTAAAAGAAAAGAAATCAGATAAATATCCAGAATCCATATTCTATGTTGATAAAAACACTGAGGAAGTTTATATGGAACATGATAAAAAATATGGAGATTTATGGATTGATTATGATAAAATATGGTCATTTTTTGAATCAAATTATTCTATTAACCATGAGGAAATCAGAGACTTAATGAAAGAACTGGTGGGAGAACATATGAATTTATGGGGAGTAACACCTGCTACTCATCGACTCCACTATTATAGCAGGTGGGAGAACATATGAAAAATTAACCCACCAACTGCACTTAAACGTGATATAGAAGGTTTAAGACGAGATATAGATAGTTATCACAATACCCCCCCCAACCACCACCAGTTCGTCAACCAGGTGACAGCATAGTACGTAATTTACCCCCTTCATTTTAATAGAAACTATCCCTTATTATTTATTAACCTATTGACTTTCTAAAATAATTTTATTATCTTTGTTTATAATTAACTTATGTATGAAAGTATTTGATGAAGAAATAAAGGAACTAACTATAAAGTGTAGAGAACATTTTAATATTGAAAATACATTTTTTTGGTCTAATGATAGACCTATTGTTGAATTATTGATTTATGTCAGAGATTTTCAAAAATGGGGAGAACTTTTAGAAGAATATAATACTGAACAATTAGAAAAATACTTTATAGAATGGTTAAAATGGAAATACCCACAATATCTTAAAAATAAAAAAGTGTGTTTTGTTCTTTCTTATGATACCCATGACCATGATTCTGACGTGGAGTTTAATTTTGATGAAAATGGAAATTATACAGAGGTAATTTATAATTTAAATAACTTAAAATGAAAGAGATAAAGTGGGATTTCGATGGCATATCAATTGTACCATCAGTAATATCTGATATTGATAGTAGGTCTGCGGTAAATGTTTATAATAAGGACGGTAAATTACCAATTTATGTTAGTCCTATGGATACGATTATTTCTGAAGAGAATCATAAACAATTTTTAGACTTGGGATATAATCTTTGTTTACCAAGGGGAGATAGATATTCAGAAAAAGAATGTTTCGTCTCTTATGGTCTGTCGGAAATCTCAGAAATTGTCAGTAAACAAGAACAACTACCACCAAAGGTATTAATTGATATTGCAAATGGTAATATGTTAAAACTTCATCTAATAACCAAGATAATAGTCCAAGATTATGATGTGGAATTAATGGTGGGGAATATTGCAAATCCTGAGACTTATCGTATGTTATCAGTAATTGGTGTTGATTATGTAAGATGTGGAATTGGTGGTGGTTCGGTTTGTACAACATCTGCAAATGTTGCTATATTTTATCCCATGGGTTCACTTATAAAAGAATGTTATGATATAAGTTGTACTTTAGTTAATCCACCTAAAATCATTGCAGATGGTGGTTTTAAGAATTATGATGAGATTATAAAGGCACTTGCACTTGGAGCAGACGGAGTAATGTTAGGTTCAATTTTCAACAAATGTATTGAGTCTTGTGGTAAAACTTATAAGAGACCAAATGGTTATTGTGAAGTAGACAGACGAGAATCATTTAAACAATTTGAAGAAGGGAGTGATGTTTATAAATTATATAGAGGAATGTCCACCAAATCTGTTCAAAAATCATGGGGAAACAATAAACTTAAAACAGGAGAAGGAATAACCAAATATAATAAAGTAGAATACACATTAGATGGTTGGACAGAGAATTTTGTTGATTATTTAAAATCCAATATGTCTTATTGTGGGAAAAGAGAATTGGAAGAATACATTGGAGAAGTAGAATATGTTCACATTAGTGAAAACAGTTTAAAGAGATTCAAAAAATGATTTTAATATTATCGGAAGAACATATAATACCACATTATAGATCCAAATCACTATCTGAAATAGAAATTAATGATCTAAGAGTTAATATAAGAGAAATATTTCAATCAAATACAGTGGTTCTTAAAAGAGAAAATAAAGTTAAAATATTAAAAACAAGAAATACAGATCTTACTGGTAAAGTAATATATTGGGACGATTGTGTTAGATTTTTATTAGAATTATGAATTTAATATCAAAATTAAGAAATCATTATAAACCTACTTCTTCTGAAGGATTTTGGTGGGTTGATATGGAAAGTAATGAAATTTCTATTTATTGTAAAGATTTTGAAAAATGGAAGGAATTAAAACAAAAAGGTTATACTGATATGGAATTGGTAAATTATTTTACACAATGGTTATTTTGGAAATTCCCTGATGAAATGAAAGAAATTAAAAAAATACATTATAAAGAATCTTTTCATATGATAATATATACACGAATATTATGAGTAAAATTATAGAAATAGGAATTAAAATATCTAAATTTACTGGAACTGATTGTTTATCAGTATCTCCAGGTGATGATACAATTCATATTGTTATAGATAAGTTTTATAAATGGAAAATACATGAAAAAAGATTTGGTTGGTTAAATTTACAAAAATATTTCATAGAGTTTCTATATTATATAATACCAGAATCAAGAGGATATAAGATAAAATTTAAATCAAGGATATTTTCAGGTGGTGAGAATGGACCATTTATAATAGAAAAAGAAAGTTTTGATTATATTCCTTATAGAGACAATAATATATTAAGATGAAACACAACACATTGTTAGAAGAGATAGGAATGAAATTGGTTAGTATTTCAAAAAAGAAATGGAATACAGACCCAGATTGTTTTTCTTTAGACTATAAGAATAAAACAATTATAGTAAATGTGGATAAATTTGAAAAGTTTATTAAATTAAGGACTGAAAATTTTCTCATAAATTTACAAGGATATTTTATTGAGTTCATGTATTATGAAATAGTAGAATCAAGATTATATCATATAGAATTTAAAGCATATGATATAAAGTGGAATGGGTGGGGACAGAAAGGAAGGATAAAAATATCAAAGGATAATTTTAAATTAAATATATGAAATCTAATTTTCACAAGAAAGAATACAAGAAAAGACAAATAGTACTATCTCATTCAATATCATTAAGGGGAAAGAATTTTCCATATTCAATAGATGAAAGTGGAAAAGTAACCGAACACTATGATCCCAAGTACTATTCAGATTTTATAGACCCATCAATTGATAGAGTAATAATACCTATAGTATTAATTAATGAAGGATGGTTACATCCTGACCCAATAAGTGGGAGATTTACCAATTGGACAGGAAAGGAGTACTCTAAACCAGATGAGAATTCGTTAAGACAGAATTGGAGAACTTATAGACATTGGTCAACATATTCTGATGAACAAATAAAATCTTGTATTACTCTATGTAAGGAATTGTGTGATAGGTTTAATATACCAAAGAAGTCAATTGGACATAACGTAATCCTCGATCATGTTGAAAGATATAAGGGTATAACGTGTAGAAGTAACTATAGTCAAACATATACGGATTTAAGCCCAAGTTTCGATTTTCATTATTTCCAGAAAGAATTAAAAAAATAGAATTTTCTTTTTCAATATTAAAACTATTTATAATATAAAAAGATGAAGAGAGATTATTTTAAGATAGGGAAGAATATTTTGGCAATGTTTGCATTGAATTTGATATGGATAATACTCATATTATTATTCTTCAAAGGGGGTATTGGGTTATGAATTAACTGATATGTATAAACACTTTCAAGGGTTTGTTTATACTGATAATGGTGGGTTTTATACGAGTAATACTATCTATACCATGAGAACTATATTCTTTGCAATAATATTTGCACCTTTATGGGAAGAACTATTATTTAGATTTTTTCCACTTGAAATCTATAAATCAATAGGAGATAAGAGATTATTGTTACCAATTGTTTTCGCAAGTTCCATAATATTCGGGTGGTTACACGGTGGTGTGGTAAATATTCTAATACAAGGTGTTTCTGGATTAACAATGAGTTGGGTGTATATCAATCATAATGGGGGGTATTGGGCAGGAGTTTTATCTCATGCATTTTGGAATACAATGATAGTATTCGGACTACCTTCTATAGCTAGTTTGGTGCTATAATCTTTTTCCTAACATTGATAATATAGAACCAAAAACATCAGGTTCTTTTTGTTTATCTTTATCTAATTTATCAGAGTGTTCAGGACATTCAGATTCTTGCCAAATAGGATCAAAATTATAAGGAAACATGAACCAACCATTTTTAATTTCATGAGGATTACCTTTAGGTGGTTTGTTATTTGTTTTTGACCAGTCTAAGGTACATTTAATATGACAATTTCCTGGAATTGATCCTTTGTATGCACAAGTATGACAAGATTTCTTTTTGTTTTTCATAGTTTCTTACTTATTTTTACTATTATATTTACTTTTATTCCATTTCTCCCATAAGTCTCGAAGGGGTTTCAGTTCTTCTTTATTTAAATAACCAGATAAATCACTGTCAAGACAATTAGATATATTCTCAATGTTTCTATAAGTACTTTCTGGTAAAGTATCACAATCCTTAATTTCCTCTAATAAATCCCTTAAAGGTTGTTTATACCAATATTCTAAATCTTCCTCACTATAAATATTTTCAACATTATTTTCCCACATAACCCGAATAGGTAAACCAAATATGTCATCTTTATTAATAGTTATAATAATACCATTTGTATTTTTTGGATTACCCGAAGTACCTTTATATAAGACACAATCCTTTCTAATTCTTACCTTTTGTCCTACTTTAAATTTCATTATTTCTTATTATATTAATAGTTCATTTATCGAATTCTCTCCTAAGTATCTGAAATTAACAGATTTAATATTATATTTTTTACAAATCGGTTTAATAAATTCCACAATATATGCATCTAATTCCACAGAAGTAAATTTATGAATATGTTTATTATAATGAAAATTATCTCTGTGTAAATTCAAAAAAACATTATTTCTTATCACATTAGACCAATAGAGAGGAATAGTATGTTTCCCTGTTTGTTTATGAACATGTCCATCATAGTCATTCTCTTCAGGCAGATGATACCATCCTCGTTTCTTAAATAAAACATTTAACTCTTGAATTATTGTCTTCATTTTTTTCATTTATTAAATAACTTTAAATGTCTCTTCCACCTCCTCAAAGGTTCTTAAATGTAAGTCTGTTCCAAATGGATTGGTAATTAATTTTTCATCTTCTGTTTGAATACTAAAACATTGAAATATCTCACCATTATAATCATTTACCCAGATAGTACCTTTTGGTTGAAATAACCAATCAACATCTTTTATTTGTATAAATTTTATCATAATTTCTAGTTTTATTAATTAATATAGTACAAAGGTAAACATAATTTTTCCAATATCCAAACTATTTATAAATAAAATACTAAAAAACATGATAAATAATGGAAACAATGAATACGATTCAATGAAATTGATGTTGTCTCGTATGAAAGAATATAACAAATCTAAAAATAATCAACCAATGTTGATTAAAGAAGACTATGATAGTCAAGATCAAGGTAATAATCAATTAGAAAAAGGTTCTCTTATATTTGGAGAGAAAAGACTCAACGAACAAGAGAGAGAATTAACCCCAGAAGAGATAGAAGAAGAACAACGAATGTTTAATGAATCTGTATCACCAGTGGTGGAATTCGGACAATTTCAAATACTAGAAGGTAATGTTGAATGGAGTGGTAAATTAGTAAAAGAAAACATTGCGTTTACTTATTCGTTAGATGATACAAGTGGAGTTTATATTAATGCTGAAATGTTACAATTATCGGAAGATAATATGGAAACTATAGAAAAATTACGATCATACTATGTAGAGTGGTCTGAAAGATGGGGTCCGGAAGTATCTTTTTAAAAAATAATACATTGTTATGAATAAGAAAGATAAAATTTATATATTAATCATTAGTGGCCTTTGTTTACTTGCATATCTGTTTCTTTATCGTCCTTTATCTGAGTATGATCAATACGATATTGAAAACACAAAACAAGAAGAAAGAATCAAACAATTAGAAGAGAAATTATTAGAAAAAGATTCTCTTTATAATGAAGTTAAAAAAGAAAGAGATTCTGTAAAATTTCAAATAGATAATAGAAAAGATAATATAAAAATTATTACCCAGAAATATGATAAAGAAATATTAAGTATCAACAAATTCAATGCAGATGAATCTATTAAATATTTCTCTAAATGGATAAACGAATAAATCATGAAAAAATTACTGTTTTTAATATTAATCACATTACTTCCATTGACTTCAATGAGTCAGGATAATCCTTATCCTAAGTTATACATTGCAGAAAATGGAGATTCACTAATTTTGATAACTCTGGAACACGTACAAAAATTAAACATTGAACATGTGGAGTTACTGAAATATAAAGAACTATCTGATTCTCTCAATGAACAAATCATTGATTATGAGATAGTTATAATAAAAGATAATGAACTTATAAGTAATCTAGAATCTCAATTAATATTAAGGGATGATATTTCATTAAACCAAGATGAAATTATAAAGAATCTGGAAGAGAAGAATAAGAAAACAGAGAAGAAATTAAAGAGAAATGTATTCTTTAACAAGGTAGGTGTAATTTGTATTATAGTTTTGGGAGTTTTGATTATTATTTAGTATTTATTAAGTATGAAAAAGAATAGTTTGAAACAGAGGTTACATGAATCTTTGTTAAATGAGGAATTTGTTAATAAAGGGGACGTAAATAAGATTGTAAGTGAGAAGGTAAAAAAAGAGGTAGAGAAACTTCTTAATTCTACTCAATATAAGAAACAAATAAGAGAAATCTCCGCTCAGGTTGTCGAAAAGTTCATAGACACTTTATTTATAAGAAAACAATTCTTTAAAACACAATTAAGAAGATAATTATGCCAAAAGATCCAAAACCAACATTACCCACCCCATCACCTGGTGGTATATTATTAAAGAATAAAATGAAACGTGAAATCAACAAACAATCTGCAATGAAAGGACTAAAAACTAAACCCAACATAAAATTAAGTGAGACTGTGGATGACTCTGCCGCGATGTCTAGGTCAGGATATAGTGATCTTGGTATTGATAAAGATTCAAGTCACAGAATACAAGATCTAGACACGTCTAATGATTTGGTGTTTGAATCATTAAGAGATTTAGAAGAAACCACTACTGCAAGTTCCTCTGGTAGTTATAATGGACCATTAGGAGGTATAAGAAGACAATTAAATGAATTAGGAGAAAATCCAACACATTTTCCTGTATGGATAATGATCACTCCAGATTCCAAAAAACAACATTATAATATACAAAATTGGTTAGATAAAAGGGGTCTGGGTTATTCTTCCGGTAAAAATGAAATATCGATCCATATTGAAAATCAAGAGGAATATAATTCAATGAAAGAATTACAACCAATGGGTAATTTACAATATCCAGATTTGGAAGATCCTGAATCACCTGATGAGATATTTGAAAATGATAGTAAAATATATACTAAAAAAGAATTGCAAGAATTAAGTTTAAATGAAAATAAACAAATTATGACAAAACAAGATTTAATTAACATTTCCGAAGGAAAATCAAAGAAGGATATTGAAGAATATGATATTAAACGTATTGGAAAAGATATTGATGATTATGAGAAATTAATAAAGGGAAAATCCGAAGATAAGTCTGAGGATAAGAATGATAAAGAAAAGGAAACATTAAAAGAAGAGGAAAACAATGTTACCTTATCTCAGGTAATTTCCAAATTAAATAAGGAATGGCAATACAAGGGAAAGGTTCATAAAGGAATCAGAGATGATGAATATATTGTTCAGTTCCTAACAATTCCAAAGAATGTATTAAGAGATTATATTGAAGAGATTAAAAAAGAACTACCAGAAGGTATAAGTTATTCTAAGACATCAGGAAATCAAGTTGAATTTAAATCTGATAAGGAACAATTGGATGAAACCACAACTTCTGCATCTTCCGGAGCATATTCTACACCCCATGCATTTGCACCAAATGCAAAAGGTTGGGCAAATAAGAAGAAAAGATGGTGGGGAGATAGGTCACCCAATACCGGAGGTTTATCTAGAGGTGGTATTGTTACCATTAATGATAAATGTAAAAATTATAGTAATGCAAGTACCTCCTGTAATGCTGGTGATATTGGTAATATAACAATTACTGAAGGTCTTATAAATACAATTAATAAACTATCAAAAGAAACTGGTTATTCTGTTGATTACATAAGTAATCTTATTATTGAGGATTATAATAAGAAAAAAGAATTAAACGAATCAATATCAGATAAACAAATCAAAGATTTTGTTAAAAAAGAACTTATTAAAGAAGGTTATTTACCAGAAGACCATACTGTGGGTTCAGAAGATTATCCTAGTCATGAATTATTTGGTCCAATTAGTAAATCAAATATTATTGATTATACAATGGTATTTGAGAATGGTGAATTAGGTAGAAACAGTTTGATAGAATTATTTTCATATTTAATTAAAAATGATATGATAATGGAACTTGGTCCACAATATACTGAAATGGAACATTTTTTAATACAAAATGGTGAAATAGATAAAGAAGGTAATATAATGTTTGAAAAAACACCATCATTAGCAGGAAAATCAGTAAGAGACCCATTTAGTCTTAATGAATACGGAGAAACTGTACAACCACATTATCAATCACATAGTGGTGCATATGTACGACCTGCTGATGTTACCAGTGAAATGCCACTATTAGGTTCTGATATGACCGAAGAAAATTTGGAAGAACATAAAACAAAGACTATTTATAATAAACTTAACAAATTAGATAAATTAAACGAAAATACAATGTCAGATAAAATTTCAAAACAAGACTTACTAAATCTTATAAGTGAAAACTATAAATCATATGATTATGATATGGATGAATCTCTTGATCCAGTAGGAAAAGAAGATTCTGATATAGATAATGATGGAGATGTTGATTCTTCAGATTCTTATTTAAAAAATAGAAGAGATGTTAGGTCAAAAGTCATTGATGAAGAACAGTTAGAAGAAGATAAAAAGAACAAAAAAGTCTTGACCAAACAAGAGATTATGGAACAGTTCCAATCCAAAGAATCAATTAAAGAAGCAACAACCGTTTCAAAGAAAACACCATCTCAGTTAAATCAAATAAGGATTAATAAAGAATCCTCTAAATTAACTAAGAAGGACAGAGATCAAACCATGATGAAAAATATGGATAAGATCATTAAAGGTGGAGATGACTTTCAAGATGTTTCAGATAATAAGTATGATAAAGATAGCGTAACTAAAAAAGATATTCTAGATAACAATGCTGGTGCTGAACAAGAAGATGGGTTACAAGATATGGCTAAAGGTGGACTCAATGAATTGAATTACGATGCAACTGATGATAAGTTTAAGGAAAGAATGCGAAATGCCATCGACCCAGTGAAGGATGGTCGGGTTTATGCAAATTCAGTAAAAACTGATCTAGGATCAAAAATAAATAAATCTACTGAAAAGAAAATTAAAGACAGAGAAGAGGGTAAGTCACCAAGACCAGTTAAGATTGTAAAGGAATCTAAAAAGAAGAAAAAGATTATCAAGAAACCAAAGAGTAAATTAATAAAAGGTGGTTCACCAATTGGGGATAGACTAGATGAATCAACTATTTCTGACCTTAATAGAATCAAGGAATTATTTAATTACAAAGGTAGTGAGTACGTAGATAATTCCAAGAAAAAAGTATTAAAATAAGTGATTAATTTAGATTTGGTGATATTTATATAATAGAAAAACCATACAAAATATGAAAACTAATAAACATAAGGGGGCTATAATAAAATGGGACTATGAATCGGTAAAGGGAGAATCTTTAAAATATTATTCTATGAGTGAATTAAGAATAAAAAATCAATATGTTTATAAAATATGTGTAAAAAATAAATGGATAGATGAATTTTTTCCAAAAGAAATATTACCAGAAGGTATGAAAAGGTGCTCAAATAAAGATTGTGAAGATCCCATAAAATCACTATCAGAATTTCCAAAAAGAAAGGACTCCCTTGATGGGCATGGTGGACAATGTAAACGTTGCATGAATATTCAACATAAAAATTATGTACAGGATAATGAAGAAGGACTAAAAAAATATAGGAAAAATTATTATAAAAATAATAAAGAAGAGAGAAAAAAATATAATAGTCATTATTATAAAAA
>NVTD01000002.1 GCA_002401445.1 Candidatus Wolfebacteria bacterium
TAAATATTGTATGGATCACCTCATTAATTAAAATAATGGTGAACTAGGTAGTATAGGCAATTTATTAATTTATTATAAAAACAATGAAAAATTTATTTAAAAGTATAGTCGTATTTGGTTTGGCATTCGCATTTGCTGCGACCACAAATGCAGCTATTCTTGGTTCTGGGGCTGACTATACAATGAATAGCAGGGAGTCGGTGCAAGAGAATCTGTATGTAGGTGCGGGAGCGATTACGATTGCTGGTCCTGTATTTGGTGACGCACATCTCGGTGGAGGGATGGTTTTGATTACTGGTGTGATTAGTAAAGACGCTACAATTGTTGGTGGTCAGATAAATATTCATGAACGAGTAGGGGAGGATCTACGGGCCGTTGGAGGTTCTGTTATGGTTGGAGGGGACGTTGGTCAAGATGCAGTTATTATAGGAGGGACTATAACAATCCTCCCTGATGTCTCAATCCTTGGTGATGCAATTCTTACTGGTGGACTGATTGTTGTTCATGGAAATATTCAAAAAGATCTTATAGTTTCTGGTGGGGAAGTAGTCATTAACGGAATCATCAATGGTGATGTTAAAGTGAACGCTGGAGAAAAATTTACTTTAGGGGAGGACGCTTCAATCCGAGGTAATCTAGAATACACCGCAGGAGAAGAAGTAGAAATTCCTGCTGGAGTTGTTAGTGGCGAGGTTACTTACACTTCTTCTGCCAAAACCTTTAAAGGAGAAGATGGTGCTTGGGCAGCCGTTACAGCTTTCATCGGCATTATATTCTTGATTATTCTCGCGAGTGCATTCTTGGCATATTGGATTGCACCAAATATGTCACAAGCAATCGCGGATGCTGCGACACGTAATTTCTGGAAGAATCTTGGATGGGGATTAGTTTCAGTAATCCTTGTCCCTCTATTAATCATATTTAGTTTGGTTACTATTATTGGTATTCCATTTGGAATGTTTTGGTTATTTGCATACCTTATGGTGTCATCACTCACAAAGGTATTCTCTGGAATAGTATTTGGAGTACTTCTTGTGAAGCTATTTAAAAAGATGGATTATGTTGTCCTGTCTTGGAAGACTGTATTACTTGGTGCTCTTTCATTCCATATCTTGGTATTTGTACCGGTTGTTGGATGGATACTAGGACTAGTTATGTTTATTGTTGTTCACGGTACTATCGCACAGCTATTGCGCGATAAGATTTGGACACGGAGGTAGAGGTGTAGAACTACATTAGTAATGAAAATTAAAGATATACAATCTATTGTAAATCGAATCATTGAGGAACTGGTTCCCAATTTTACTCAGAAAGGTCTGCTGATTGTTTCTCCCATCAGTGATGGTATTCTTCGTGGATTTTCTTTCGAAGGTTCAAGCTTTAATAAAGAATCATTCTATGTAGATGTGTTTGTTCAACCTCTGTATGTTCCAGGTGAAGTTATTGATTTCAATTTAGGGAGACGTATCCTAGGAGAAAACTCTAGTGATAGGTGGGAATTGAATGAAAAAAATGTATTTGAAAAACTTTTCTTTGCGATTAAATCTCAAGGTCTGCCAGTCGTGAATGTAGAAACCCCAGAGGCTCTTTGTTCATGGATTGATTCTCTTCCTCCTGTTGGAGATGTTTATTCGAAGCAGGCAAAGGCATACTCCCTTGCATATACCGGTAGATTTGATGAGGCGATAGCTGAACTCGCTAGTTTAAAATTAGCACTTGATTTAAAAGTACCGTGGATGGTGGTAATTGATCAACGGGCGGATCAGTTACTAGAATTATTAAGAAAAAATCCATCTTCTGTGAATGAGAAGATGAAAGTATGGAGTAAGGAAACTCTGGGTAGGTTAAAACTATAAATTCAAGAGAAAGTTGAGGTAATGTCAGAAAGCCTAGCCTGTTTAAACAGGCGGGGCTTTCTTATTGTATACGCATACTTTACAATAGATAAATGCAAACAACATTCCAAATAATTATTGTGCTCGCGGCGATAGCAGGTTTTTCTCTTTCGTATTACATGTATCGCAAGAAGCGACGCAAAGAACATATGGTGTGTCCTCTTGATTCTGATTGTGAAGCTGTGACAAGCAGTCCATATTCACGTTTCTTTGGGATACCTTTGGAATTATTGGGAATGGTCTATTACGGGATTATTATATTGTCGTACGGTAGTCTGCTTGCTGTGCCTGGATATGGGTCAATAGCATTTTCTTTTGGACTGCTTTCAGTTTCTACACTCGCGGCGCTGTTCTCTGGGTATCTCACATCAATTCAGGCTTTTACTTTGAAGGAATGGTGTACATGGTGTCTCTCTTCCGCTGCACTGTCGACTGTAATATTTATATCGACACTTTTTGCTTCATCGTATGGATTGATGGAATTACTCGACGAGTATCTACTATTATTTGGACTACTCAATGCGTTCTCTCTAGCGCTTGGCGTTGGTGGTGTGACAATAAGCACAGTAATCTTTTTCAGGTTCCTTCGTGACTTTCGTATTTCAGAATTTGAGGCCTCAACACTACGTGTTATTTCACAGTATGTTTGGTTTACACTCGCAGCTCTTGTTCTAACTGGAATCGGTATATATCTACCACAGTTGGGAACACTCGCTGACAATGCTGTGTTTGCTACACAAGTACTTGCCCTTGTAGTTATATTGGTAACGATTGGATGTGTTGATTTTCTTATTGCACCAAAGTTATTTAAAATATCACTCGGAGAGGAGCATGGACATATGATGGGAGAGCTGAAGACTCTTCGTAAAGGAGCGTATGTCTGCCTATTACTCGGAGCATTGTCATGGTATACACTCTATTTTCTCAATGTAGTCGGAGAAGTTTTTGGACATTTTGATTTACTGATCAGTGCATATGGCCTTGTATTGCTTGTTGGGTTGGTTGTGGCATTTGTATTAGAGAAATTGCTGAATCTCGCATAGTTAGTTTTCGCGGTAGTAGAAACGTGTTATATTGGAAACCTTAACAACTATAAAGCTTTTTAAATTATGAATTTTTTAGCAGGAGAGGAAAACGCTCGAGCGAGAGCAAAGATGATAAAGTCTGTACTGATATTGATGTTCTCAGCAACATTATTATTTATTATTTTGGCACTTAATGGGTTGAAGACATACGGAACGATTGGTGCTGATATACAACCGGTTTCAACTATTACAGTTAGTGGAGAAGGCGAGGTTGTTGCAACAGCAACACTTGCAACATTTAGTTACACTGTAAAAAATGAAGCAGACAAAGTTGCAGATGCTCAAGCAGAAGTAACAAAAACTATTGATGCAACGCTTGTAGCTTTAGGAGAGCAGGGTATTGAGGAGAAAGATATAAAAACCACAAATTACTCTATAGCACCTAGATATTCATACCCACAAATTCAGTGTTTCCGTGCACCATGTGTTCAACCGGATCGAGTACTGGAAGGATACACCGTATCGCAAAGTATTTCGGTGAAAGTACGAGATGTAGACAATGCAGGAGTAGTTCTTGGAAGTCTGGGAGAAATCGGAGTTGATAATGTTGGCGGATTGAACTTTACCATTGATGAAGACGATGCACTAAAAAATGAAGCACGTGAGATTGCAATAAAAGATGCAAGAAAGGAAGCAAAACAATTAGCGCAAGATCTAGGAGTACGTCTTGGGCGAGTAGTTAATTTTTCTGAGGGAGGAAGAGGATTTTATGCCAAATATGCTGTAGCAGAAATGGCAATGGATGGAGCAATAGGAGGAGCTCTGTCTTCACCAAAAGTGCCAGTGGGAGAAAATACTATTACTGCAAACGTAAGTATTACGTACGAGATAAAGTAGATGTAATTAAAAAACCATCTGAAAACAGGTGGTTTTTTGTTGCATGTTACAATTATCATATGCAAGTATTGTTTGAGGCACAAAGTGAAGAATTTATAGGTGCTTTGGGAGAGTACAAAGAAATTTGGACTTTGGAGGGAGAAAAAATTATTTCTGCTCTAGAAAAAAACTCTGGGAAAAAATTTAATACTGAGGATATTCAGGTCATAATTTATGAAGGCATTAGTCGTTCCGGTAGAGAGGGAAGACCTATGATGTTGCGTGCTAGCTATACTCGAGATGTTAAATTGGGTACGCTTGTACATGAACTTGGTCATCGATTGCAGACTAATACAAAAGATATGACTTCTCTTGAGGTACACATGGAATTAAATGTATATTTATATCCAACGTGGGTTGAGTTGTATGGAGAAGAATTTGCAGATATAATGGTTGAAATTGAGTCATCACGCACAGATATGTATAAGGAGGCGTGGAATACGTATAAATAGTGCTTGACTTTTTCGGCTCCAAGGCGTATAGTATGGAAGTTAATAAAGCCCGAGAGGGCTTTTAAATTTGATTAATTATGGCTTTATTTCAATATTTTAAAGATGTACGAGGCGAGCTAAAGCACGTCTCATGGCCAACACGTCACCAAGTGAGCGTGTTTACTGTTGCTGTTATTATTATTTCTTTAATTACAGCTGCATACCTAGGACTGTTTGATTATCTTTTCTCACAAGTACTACAAGCGTTTACTAGTTTCTTCCTTTAATTACTATGTCAAAACAACAAACATCTGGGGAGCGACACTGGTACGCTATCCATACATATGCAGGTTATGAGAACGCAGTCGTGCGTAATCTTTCACAGCGTATAGAGTCTCTTGGAATGGAGGACAAGATTTTTAATGTTCTTGTTCCAACTGAGAAAAAGATTAAGGTAAAGGGAAACAAACGAATAGAGGAAGATGAAAAGATCTATCCTGGATACGTTTTGGTGGATATGATAGTAACAGATGACTCATGGTTCATCGTTCGTAACACACCACGTGTTACAGGATTCGTTGGTTCAGGTGTTCATCCCGTACCACTTAATCAAAAGGAAATTGATGAACTGCTCGGACGAATGCAGGATGATACTGTAAAACATACAATTGATTTTGAAATTGATGACGTTATTCAGATTTCAGACGGTCCATTTAAGGATCTAGAAGGAAAGGTGAGTGAGATAGATGAGGATCGAGGTAAGGTAAAAGTGCTTGTTTCAATGTTTGGTCGCGAAACACCGGTTGAGCTTGATTTCTTGCAAATCAACAAGATATAAGATAATCTAAATTTCTAACATGGCAAAAACAATACAAAAGAAAATAAAAGTACAAGTACCTGCAGGGAAGGCAACACCAGCGCCACCTCTTGGGCCTGTTTTGGGACAAGCAGGTATTAACATCGGAGAGTTTGTTAATCAATTTAATGATTTAACTCGAGATCGAATGGGAGATATCGTACCTGTAGTTATCACAGTTTATGATGACCGAAGTTTTGACTTCATCACGAAGACTTCTCCAGCAGCTCGATTGATTCTAAAAGCATTGAATATAAAGAAGGGAGCACACAAGAATCTCGTAGAGAATGTGGGGACTCTGACAAAAGACCAAGTAAAAGGAATTGCAGAGGAAAAGATGGTAGATCTGAATGCAAATGACATAGAGGCTGCAATGAAGATCATTGAAGGAACAGCGAAATCAATGGGTGTAAACGTCAAATAGTATGGCTAAACCCTGCTCCGCAGGGTCGCCCGAACAATCCGAAGGATTGTTTTAGGGGAGTCGCAGTTAAATAATTTAAATAGAAAAACCAGTCGGCGCAATATGCGTCGACTGGTTTTTGTTTGTCTGCTATTTCTCCAACACAACCCAACTAAAGCGAAGGCCTTTATCTGTGGTAATTTCTTCGCGAGATACTTCTGTTTTAAATTCTGGATAGTCTGGGAAGAAAGTATCGGAATCTGGTACAGTGTCATCGATTAAGGTAAGATACATGCGATCTGTGAAGGGAAGAGATGTAGAATATATTTGTCCACCTCCTGCGACGAATACTTCCTCGGTGTCTTTACTGCGCGCGTATTTGAGCGCATCCTCAATCGAGTTAAAAATCTGAACTCCTTCTTCCTCAGGCTTCCATTCTGGATTGCGTGTAATAACGATATTTTCTCGACCCTTCAAAGGGCGATATTTCGCTGGAATGGATTCATAGGTCTTACGACCCATAATAACTGGGTGACCCATGGTTGTGTCCATGAAGTGCTGCATGTCCTCTTTAGAACGCCAAATAAGGTCGTTCCCACGCCCTAATTCACGGTTACGTCCTATTGATGCTATGATACTAATCTTTGGATTGTTCATGGTATCATTGTACATATCTTATGGAAGAAGCAAAATACAACCGACCATCTTGGGATGATTATTTTTTTGAAATAACGGAAAGTGTGAGCCGACGCGGTACGTGTGATCGCGGTCGTGCTGGTGCTGTGATTGCTCGTGACAAACGCATACTTTCAACTGGATATGTTGGGTCACCAATAGGTAGTCCACACTGTGACGACATTGGACACGAAATGCATATCGTAAAAGATGGAAACGGCAAAGAGACACAACATTGTATTCGCACATCACATGCTGAGCAGAATGTAATTGTGCAAGCTGCACGTAATGGCATCGCACTTGAGGGAGCAACGTTATATTGTAAAATGACACCCTGCTACACGTGTGCCAAAATGATTATAAATGCAGGAATTGTTCGTGTTGTTGCACTAAAGGACTACCACACCGCCGACCGCACAAAAGGTGTTTTTAAAGAGGCAGGAGTCCAGTTCGATTTACGTAGCAGTGAAATAGTAAAATATAATAATCAATAAAATGAGTGCAGATTTGAGACAATTACAGAAAGAGGTGTATCAAAATAAAATTGATAAAGGCTTTAATACTACTGATGTAGCAATGGAATTTTGTCGTGCACACGAAGAGCTTTCTGAAGCGTTTAAAAAATATAATGCAAAAGAAGATGGTGTACCCGAAGAGATGGCGGATGTTGCGATATTTTTACTCGGTATGGCAGAGATGCTTAATTTTGATCTCGAGAAAGAGATTGTACGTAAGGTCGCGATTAATAAAAAGCGTAAATATGAAAAAATAAATGGCGCGTGGATTCGTGTAGCAACAACAGAGGATCCTTAGAGAGTTATAAAGAATATAAACAAAAACAGCCCGTGAAGGCTGTTGTTTTTATTATCTAGACAATCATCTCTGCTTTGATTGATGGATGATGCTCGTAATTTTCAAGTTTGATGTCGTCCATCGTGAAGTCATTAATATCCTTTATTTCAGGATTGAGCCAAAGCTTAGGTAGAGGAAATGGATCACGACTCAATTGCTCTTCGACAGCATCAAGATGTCCTTCGTAGATATGTGCATCATTCAATGTGATCACACATTCATGAGGAGTTCGTCCGGTTACTTGCGCAACCATAGCTAGCAACAATGCATATGATGCAATGTTGAACGGCACTCCAAGAAACATATCACAGCTTCGCTGCACCATGTGCACTGACAGCTTTCCGTCCGAACTACAGAAGAATTGGAACAACATGTGACAAGGGGGAAGTGCCATTTGGTCTATTTCCCCTGGGTTCCATGCGCTCACAATTAATCGTCGGTCATACGGGTCTGTCTTTATTTTCTCAATTACTTTCGCAAGTTGATCAATAACAGTTCCATCAGGTCCACGCCAACCACGCCACTGCACTCCGTAGATACGACCAAGGTCTCCGTCGAACTCTGCTTTTGGTTTCCAATAGTCAGCCTCTGCATTTGCTGTCCAAATGGTTTTATCTTTCCCAACGAGTTCTTTGAGACGATTGTCGTCATTGCTTCCTTCAATAAACCACAGCAATTCACTTTTGACTGCTTTAAATGCCAATTTCTTGGTGGTCATCGCAGGAAATCCATCCTCGAGGTTAAATCGCATTTGATGTGCGAATACCGCTCTCGTTATTGCATTACGGGTTTGGCGTTTATCACCGTTGTCTCTAATATGGCGTACTATGTCATTATATTGTTTCATAATGTTCCTTTCAGGTTGTTTAATTACAGTTCTATTATACACTTTATGCATGTCTACGAAAAAAGCAAGCTTTATAGTCCTCGATGGAGGAGAAGGTGCGGGCAAAAGCACGCAGATTCAGGAAATCAAAAAGCATTTCGGCGACAGAATAGTCATTACTCGTGAGCCGGGAGGGTCTTTATATGCAGAGGAGATACGCGGACTTATATTGGGTTCGGAGCATGCAGGACAAGCAAATGCAAAAACGCATTTTGCATTATTCTGGGCAGCACGAGCAGATCATTTAAAAAACACAATTATTCCTGCGCTAGAATCAGGAAAGCATGTTGTATGTGATCGATTTGATTCATCAACATTTGCGTATCAAATATTTGGACAAGAAGCTCACGAACTTAAAGATTTTTTCTTTAGTATGCGTGACTTCTATTTAGGTGATTATAAGCCTGACCTGTATGTATTGCTTGATGTTGATCCTGAAACTGGATTGGGACGTAAACAAAATCAAACAGGAGAGGTGTTGAATCATTTCGATGAACGACAAATATCTTTTCACACACGTATGCGCGAAGGATTAATAGAGTTTTTTGAACACGTACCGCATAAAATAGTTGATGCAAGACCAGAGTTTGATGTTGTAACAAAAGATCTTATTAGTGTGCTCGAAGCAGAGCTCAACTAGTATGATTCTCAAGGTCAAAAAGTTATCAGGAAGCGAGGATTTGCCGACAGTGGCATATGCACATGATGGTGACGCGGCTTTTGATCTATACGCAAGCAAGCGAATTTCTATTGAGCCACACGAGCGAGTACAAGTACCCACCGGTATTGCACTCGCTCTTTCTTTTGGGTACGCGGGACTTATTTGGGACAAGAGTGGTTTGTCACACAAACATGGACTACGCACTTTGGGAGGAGTAGTCGATGCAAGTTACCGTGGGGAAGTGATGGTCGGGATGATTAATCTTTCAGACGAAACATATGTTTTTGAGAGAGGGAATAAGGTAGCACAAATGGTTATTCAAAAAGTAGAGCATTGTGAGATTGAGGTCGTGGATAATTTGGATGATACCTCTCGCGGAGAGAGTGGATTTGGAAGCACGGGCAAGTAGTTGACAGTAAAAATGATCGGTATATACTCGTTAGTAATTGTTCTTTCTGATTTACGGTAAAGCGTTCGCGTCACAAATACCGCAGAGCCGATAACAGCAATTGGTTAACAGCCATTGATATCACGGCATATAAACCTATGAGGTGACCAAAAATGAACGCAGAACTACCGGAGGGCGCTATGGTTGCCCTCCGGTAGGACCAGCCACTTATTAAACTTATTAAGTGGTTTTTTGTTGCTCTTTTTTTATACTCCCTGAAATGCTAAAGTGGGGCTATGATTGCAGATAAGATAAAACAAGCTATTTCAGAGGTGCTTGGAGGCACGTTCTCTATTACTGACGTAGAACTTACTCGTCCTACTGAACTCACTCACGGTGACTATATGACAAACGTTGCTTTTGCGACTGCAAAAAAAGAAGGAAAGAGTCCAAAAGAAAAAGCAGATGAGATTGTGAGCGCTCTCGAAGGAAAACTTCCCGAAGGTGTTGCTCGTGTAGAGGTTGCTGGTCCAGGGTTCATTAATTTCTATCTTACTCCTCTATATTTCTCACAAAATCTTTCTGGAATTGATGGTGAGTATGGAAAGAATGATACACAAGGAGGCAAGGAAATAATGTACGAATATACTGACCCAAATCCTTTCAAAAAATTTCACATAGGTCACTTGATGAGTAATACGATCGGGGAATCACTTGCACGACTCACAGAGTTTTCTGGCGCCAAAGTAATTCGTGCAAATTACCAAGGAGATGTCGGTCCACATGTTGCTAAAGCGATTTGGGGGAAGATACAAAATACAGATATGTCGTGGGGTGAAGCGTATGTATTTGGAAGTGATAAGTATGACGAAAATAAAGAAGCGATAGATACGATTAATAAGCAGGTGTATGACAAATCAAATAAAGAAGTGAATGCACTGTACGATTCGGGTAGAACAGAATCATTGGAGCACTTTGAAGAAATATACAAAAAACTCGGTACAAAATTTGATCACTACTTTTTTGAGAGTGAGGTTGCTGCCAGGGGTATAGCTGTAGTAGAAAAAGGACTTGCGGCGGGAATATTTGAAAAGAGTGAAGGAGCTGTAGTCTATCGCGGAGAAAAGGAAGGGCTACACACGAGAGTGTTTATGACGTCGCAGGGTTTGCCTACATATGAAACAAAGGAGCTTGGTTTAGATAAAACAAAGTTTGAAAAAGAGCAACTGGACCACTCAGTAATTGTCACTGCGAGTGAGCAAGACGGATTTTTTAAAGTTGTGTTGAGTGCAATGTCCAAAGTATTGCCAGAAGTGGCAAAAAAAACCCAACACATTTCTCATGGAATGATGCGTTTTGCTGATGGCAAGATGTCTTCTCGTACTGGTAATGTTATTACAGGAGAATCGTTACTCGCTGAGGTTGAGGTATTGATTACGGAGAAAATTTCTGACCGCGAACTTTCAGATGAAGAAAAAGGAATTATGAAGAGTCAAATTGCTGTTGCTGCAGTAAAATACTCGATTCTTCGAGGACACATTGGAGGTGACATTGTTTACGATAGAGAACAATCAGTTTCGTTCGAGGGTGATTCAGGAGTATATCTACAATATGCAAATACGCGTGCGCAGTCTATTTTGAAGAAGGCCGAAGTAGAAGGAGTTACTGCAAGTGTAATATTACCAAGCGATTGGGAGACAACTAATCTGGAAAGATATCTAGAGCGATTTCCTGAAGTGGTGGCACTAGCGCAAAACGAAAATGCACCACATCGAGTTGTGACATACCTAACCGAACTCGCGTCAGCGTTTAATAGTTTCTATGCACAGGGAAAGATAATTGATTCAGCAAACGGGGAAGTGTCTGGATACAAACTTGCTCTTACAAAGGCATTTTCAACTGTTATGAAGAATGGTCTGTGGCTATTGGGAATAGAAGCACCAGAGCGGATGTAAGAAAGGGGTTAGGGGAAAAGGGTACACAAAAACCTTGCGCTACCTGCCCGTTCCGTAGCTTTGCGGAGGCGGGTACCGCAAGGTTTTTGGGTTGCTTGTGTGTATAAAAAATAACTTTCTATTTTCCTACGATATATCGTAGGAAAAGGTGTACAGGAAAGGTTGACTTAAAGGTTATCTTTAGGTAATCTTTAAATATGAATACTAAAACAAATATCATTGGCCTTAAAGAGCTTAGAGAAAATACTGAAAAATATATCGCCCAAGTGAGTAAGGGAAAGTCTTTTACTGTGGTGAAGCGTTCTCGTCCTGTATTTAAAATGATACCTGTGGATGAGTGGGGAGATGAGGGGCATTGGGAAACGTTGCTTGATTTGACAAAAGGAAAAGATAAAGGGATTACCGCTGAAAAACTTCTTGGGTATATTAAAGAATATAATGACAAGCAAGATCGAAAAGTTTCTTCGTAAGTTAAATTCGCGAAGGAGAAAAATTTTAGGTGGAACACTACTGCGGATGACTAGGGGAAATTTTGAGGGTTTGCATGTCAAAAAACTTGAGGGGTTTGCTAATCGTTATCGTGTGAGAAAAGGGGATATTCGTATAAAATATTCTCTTGATAAAAATAATAAAGCAGCAGAAATTGAAATAGAGTGGCGTGGTGACACCACGTATTAAACTGGGGTGCAGTAGTGTTGGTTTGCAACACTACTTGTAGTATTTCATAATTGTGGTATAGTAATTTTTGAATAGAGGATAGAACATAGCGTTTTATTCGAGACTGTTCTTACTATAAACAAAAAAAGAAAGGATCTGACCATGGATATAATGCTCAGAAGTGCTCTCCGTGAACATCACGGACTGCGTAATCAATTGGATAAAAATCTTATCGGCAATCATGGAGACGAGTGGGAGAAGGAATTCAAAAAGTTTCTTCGCAAGGAACCGTGTTGGAATGATGTGCAAGCAGGTGGTAGCCAAGCTAAGCTTGCCCACGAGTTTAGACGGGAGTTCCTTAAGAATGGAGGTGAAATTGTTAAGATGTGTCTATCGTGGGAACTTTTTTACTGCGAGGAATTTGGTGAAAACCAGGATTTCTCACAACTGAAAATCCCAGAAAAACAAAAAGGTTTCAACCGACTCATTGTTGTTGCCAAAGGTATGACAATGAATCTCACTTACTATGCATGTACAAGGAAATTCTTATGCGAGCGATATGAGAAAGATTTGGATGCTATTGTCATAGAGAACGACAGTGTATCCAAAGAATCCTACGCTATTTGGGTACGTGACTGCGTAGAAGCAGATGAAGGGTTAAAAAACCTTTCAGCGGGCGATCTATTAAAGAGAGGGATTAAAGGCATCACTCTTCTCGAGAGAATGCTTCTTGAACTCAAATATTTCCGAGAAACAGGCAAACATTTAGACATTGAGAATATCACTCTTTGTTCAGGTTCGCGTTTTCCTGACGATCGCGTGCCGGGCGCGAGCTGGCGCGACGGCGGGTTTGGGGTTTGTTGGTTCTGTTCAGCCGATCGCTTCTCGCGCTTGCGTTCTCGTGCAGTAGTTTCTTAATTTACCTTGAATCTTTTTTCTTTTTCTCTTACATCCCCACGATTGAGCAAGCAATCGTGGGGTATTTTTTTTAACCTGAAAAAGTGCTAATATCAAACGTATTAGCGCTTTTATTATGGCCAAAGAAAATACAGAAGATAATAAAGAAAAAAGCACATTAGTTCTAAAAGAGGAGAAAATCCTTGATTTTTGGCGTGAAAAAGATATTTTCAAAAAAACTCTAGAAAAAGAGTCGCCCGAGGGAGAGTTCGTATTCCATGATGGACCTCCGTTTGCAACCGGAGCCCCTCACTATGGGCATCTTGTTGCGAGCGCTATTAAGGACGCGATACCTCGATATAAAACGATGCGTGGATTTCATGTTGACCGAAAATGGGGATGGGATTGTCACGGGCTTCCAATTGAAAACATTGTAGAGAAAGAGCTTGGAACAAAAAGCAAAAAGGATATTGAGAAAATTGGCGTAAAGAAGTTCAATGAATTATGCCGTGAGAAAATCTTTACGTATATAGATGTGTGGAATGAATTCATTCCACGGTTTGGACGATGGGCTGATATGGAGAATCCATACAAAACCATGGATACGAGTTTTATGGAGAGTGAGTGGTGGGCTTTTAAAGAACTCTATGACAAAGGACTTGTGTATGAGGACTTTAGATCAATGCATATTTGCCCTAGATGCGAGACAACACTTGCGCAATCAGAAGTAGCGGAAGGATACAAAGATATTAAAGATCTCGCAGTAACTGTTAAGTTTCAATTAAAGGATGAACCAAAGACATTTTTACTTGCATGGACGACAACACCGTGGACTCTTCCTGGGAATGTCGCACTTGCTGTGGGTAGTGATGTTAAATATGTAAAATGGCATGTTGGTGATACTGCTTTTATATTAGCGGAGGCACAAGCACAAAAGTATTTTCCAGATTTTACTCGAGAGGACTCGAGAGCAGAAGATATTTCTGTAGAGAGTCTGATTGGAAAAGAGTATATTCCGCCGTTTGATTCATATGTTAATGATGAATCATTAAAGAATCGAGAAAATGGTTGGAAAATATATGCAGTTGATTTTGTGACAGATGATTCTGGAACGGGAATAGCACATGAAGCACCAGCGTTTGGAGCAGAAGATTTAGAATTGGCCCAAAAAGAAAATATTCCAGTTATTAAACATGTAGGTATGGATGGAATTATTGCCTCAGAGGTGAAAGAACTCGCTGGTCTATCAGTAAAACCAATCGACGATCATCAAGCAACGGATGTTGCTGTTATCAAATACCTTGCCGGTAAAGATCTATTATTCTCAAAAGAAAAGTATGAACACTCGTATCCACATTGTTGGCGTTGTGATACACCGCTTATTAACTATGCTACTAGTTCATGGTTTGTTGCTGTCCAGAAAATAAAGGACGGATTGGTACAAAATAGTAGTGAAATAAAGTGGTCACCAGAACATATAAAGAATGGTAGGTGGGGAGGATGGATTGACGGTGCACGAGATTGGTCTATTTCACGTCAACGATTCTGGGCGAATACTATTCCAGTGTGGCGATGTGGTTCATGTAAAAAGGAAAGAGTCTTTGGAAGTGTTGCTGATTTGCAGACCGCTAGTGGAAAAGAAGTAACAGATTTACATAAAGATATAGTTGATGATGTGATTGTAAAATGCGAGTGTGGTTCTGATATGCACCGTGTTCCTGACGTATTAGACACATGGTTTGATTCTGGTTCTGTTCCATATGCGGCACATCACTACCCATTTGAGAATAAGGAAAAAGTAGAAACTAATACTCCTGCTGACTTTATTGCAGAAGGACAAGACCAAGTAAGTAAATGGTTTTACTACCAGCATGTATTGGGAGAAGCACTGTTTAATAAGCCCGCGTTTAAAAACGTAATAGTAAACGGGATTGTTGTGTCTGAAGTGGATGGCAAAAAATTAAGTAAACGTCTCCAAAATTATCCAGATCCACAATTACTTATTGATAAGTACGGAGCGGATGCTGTGCGGCTATATCTACTGTCGTCACCAGTTGTGCGGGCAGAAAATCTTACTTTCAAAGAGGGTGGAGTAGATGAAGTTATGAAAAAAGTTATGGCTCGGTTGCATAATGTACTTTCATTTTACGAATTATATAAAGACAGCGTTAAACACGGGGCAACGAGTAGTTCAACAAATATTCTTGATCAATGGATTGTTGCACGACTTAATCAGACAGTAGAACAAGTAACAAGTGGTATGGAAGAGTATGAACTGGATCGTGCTACGAGACCGCTTACAGAGTTTGTCGATGATCTTTCTACTTGGTACATCAGACGAAGTCGTGATCGATTCAAAGGAGATGATGAGGAGGATAAGAAATTGGCGCTAGGGACAACGCGGTTTGTAATGCGTGAGTTTGCAAAAGTACTTGCACCGTTTACTCCGTTCATAGCAGATCACTTATACCTTGCTCTTGGGGGAGAAAAGGAGAGTGTACACCTTGATGTCTGGCCGGAAATAAAAGCTGCGGATAAAGTAGTTCTTGAAACCATGTCTGAGGCACGACGTATTGTTTCGCTAGCACTTGAATTGCGTGCAAAGGAGAATATGAAAGTACGACAACCTCTTGCAAGGCTTACTGTAAAATCAACTCCTTTTTTTGATGAAATGGTTTCAGTTATCAAAGATGAAGTTAATGTAAAAGAAGTTGTATTTGACGAGTCTCTTTCGGAAGATGTGGCTCTTGATACGGTACTGACCCCAGAATTGAAAGCAGAGGGACATGCGCGAGATTTAATTCGTACTATTCAAAGTTTGCGCAAACAAGAGAAATTGTCGCCTTCAGATATTGTTCAACTGGCAATACAAACCGACGAAAAAGGCAAAGCTTTGGTGGAGAAATTCAAAGAAGAAATTGAAAGAGTTGCTTCAGTAAACATATCTTTTGAGAATGTGTCATCAGAACCTTTACTCATAGAAGAAATGTCATTTGCTCTAGCAATAACAATAACCACCTAGCTAGTAGGTGGTTATTGCACAATACAGACTCTCGTGTATTATGAGGTGAGTTTGAACCCCACATATTAACCTCAGTACGCCGAAAAGGCAGGAAGGATTACATCATGCAAAAACTAGTGTTTTTGTTAGTAAGTTTAATTAGTGCGCCATTAGTTAATGGGCAAGTCATATCTGAATTTAGTTTCGATATCTCAATCGGTATTGAAGCAACGATCGCACCGGATAGTCAGCCAGATAATGCAGTGGTAAGCGACTTCAGTCGCGGGAGTGGAATTAATAGCGTGTTTGGATCAGGTACGTTTCCGGGGAACAGTTGGACTCTTGCAAGTACACTAGACCCGAATGACTATTTTTCAGTAACGCTCTCACCAAATTCAGGATTCAGTTTAGATCTGACAAGTATTGTGTTTGACGAAAGAAGATCCGGAACAGGTATTCGAGAGTGGTCATTGTTTTCTAGTGCTGATAATTTTGCTACAGGAATCACGTCGGTTTCTGTTCCAGATAATACGGATACGCGCACTCAGAATACAGTAAATCTTGGATCAAGTTTCACTGGTCTGACAGATACTACTGAATTTCGTTGGTATGGATTCTCAGCTGAGTCAGGAGTGGGTACATGGAGATTGGATAATGTTGTACTCAACGGGAGTATCACAGCAGTTCCTGAACCTTCTACGTATGCGCTTGCAACAGCTGTTGTCCTTATAGGATTTGGTATTGTACGTCGTAAATGCCGACATAGGTAACTGTCTAGTAAGAAAGATCGCCATCGTTCACTTTGAACGGTGGTTTTTTCTTGAGGTATAATGTCTCTATGTATGACGTACACACTACAGAAGGAATAGTTCTAGCCAGTACCGGTATAGGAGAGGCGAATAAACTTGTAACATTGTTTACGTCAGATTTTGGTTTGGTATATGCAACAGCGCAAGGTGTGCGACTACAAAAATCAAAATTACGATTTCGTCTTGTTGATTATTCTGTAATATCCTTATCTCTTGTTCGTGGAAGAGGGAGGTGGAGATTAACAAATGTACTCGAGGACGATAGCTCTATCAAAAAAAATCAAGATATACTTCTGTTTCGTGCGAGGATTGGTTCTTTATTAAAAAGACTAATTCATGGAGAAGAATCAGATCCAACATTGTTCAGTATTCTCAATGAGTCATTTAAATCTGCTAGTAGTGCAAACGCTGATGATATAGAGTATATTGAGACACTTACTGTTTTACGTATGCTTAATCGCTTGGGGTATATTGGAGACAAGAAATTGGTAGCATCATACTGTGAATCTGAAGACATAACGAATGATATGGTTCAAGATATAAAGTCTGGCAAAAAAGATATTGTGAGAATTATAAATATGGCTCTCAGAGAAAGTCAGCTTTAAAACCTCCCTACAATCTCACTGCAATGATTAAAAATGAAGCTTGTCGACTGAAATAACGAAATTTCAGCACGACATGAGATGGTAGACAGGTTCTAAGAATCAGCCTATATCTATTGTGATATACTTGAACGATTATGGATACAGGGGATATAAACAATAAAAGGGATCCTTATCAAAGCCCGAGTGATAATAGCAGTCTCGAAAAACTAAAGAAAAACTTAAATGGGGTAAATAGCAATATAGACCAGCATGACAGGTCTGGTGGTTTATCTGATATTGAGCATAATGTTGGCGATGAATGGGAACGTAAAAAGAAACTTGTTAGAACTGTGCCTCAAAAAAAACAAAGTAAATATTCTCTTATAGCAAAACTGTTTGGTGCATCTGTTGTGTTTTTTGTGGTGGCTCTTGGAATAGCCGTTTATCTTATTTTGGGAGGAGTGAACGTAGTATCTTCAGATAATGTAGACATTGAGATCTCTGGCCCAATTGCAATTGAGGCGGGAGAAGAACTTTCCCTTGAGGTTGCAATACAAAACAACAATACGGTAGCTCTTGAATCAGTGGAGATGCTCATTGAATATCCAGAAGGAACGCGTAAAGCAGACGATTTAACTGACGAATTGTTAAGGCAGCGAGAAAAACTAGAGAATATATCTGTCGGGCGCAACGAACAACGAACTCTTAAGTCAGTATTATTTGGATCAGAATCTGAAGTCAAAGAAATAGATGTTTCTATCGAGTATCGTGTTGAAGGATCGAACGCCATTTTCTTTAAAAAGAAAACGTATGAAATCATCATTAGTTCTTCGCCGATTCTTTTGACAGTGGACACTCTTAGTGAAGTTGCTTCTGATCAAGAGTTTGAGACTATTGTTAATTTTGTATCAAATTCAACAAATATAGTAACAAGTGCGATGGTTGTTGCAGAATATCCGTTCGGGTTTACATTTGTAGAGTCAACACCGTCCCCATCATTTGGTGATAATGTATGGGTCTTGGGAGACGTGCCACCAGCTGCCAAGCGCAAGATTTCAGTGAAGGGTATTATGTCTGGTCAAGATGGAGAAGAAAGAACGATTCGGTTTACCAGTGGTGTTCAAAGCGACAGTAACGAAAAAATTATAGGTACTCCATTATTATCAAGTCAGAGCACTATCGCTATCCGTAAACCGTTTATTACTACTACAGTTGCATTGAATGGAGATACATCCGAGACCATCATTGCGCAAAGCGGTAAGGTTATACGAGCGGATGTATCGTGGGTAAACAATTTACCATCTCAAATATTAGATGCAGTTATAGAGGTTCGTTTGAACGGAGAGGTTTTGGATGAACAAACGGTATCAAGTAGTAATGGGTTTTATCAATCAGCAAACAATACGATAAAATGGAACAAGGCATATGACAATCGTCTCGCAGTTATTGGTCCAGGAGAGTCAGGGTCAGTTACATTTTCATTTTCACCAAAGAAAATATCAGCATCACAAGCTTTGGCCTTCAGAGATTCCGAAATAGTTCTGGATGTTGTTGTCCGAGGAAGACGTATAGGGGAGTCTGGAGTTTCAGAGGAGGTTATATCAAACACAGATCGGATTGTTAAGGTAGCGACGAATCTAGGACTTTCATCAAGAATAGTCTATTCTACAGGACCATTTTCTAATACAGGAGGGATTCCTCCAGCTGTTGAAAATGAGACAACGTACACCGTAATTTGGAGTATTACCAATAGCACCAATGACATACAAAGAGCTCGAATAACAGCTTCGCTGCCTAGTTATGTGCGGTGGGTGGGGGCTGTGAGTCCTGCAAGCGAAGATATAACATTTAACACTCTGGGAGGGCAGATTGTATGGGATGTAGGAACTGTGAGTGCTGGACGAGGACTAACCTCGTCTCCGAGAGAGGTAGCATTTAAGGTTGCCTTTTTGCCAAGCGTGAGTCAATTAGGAACACGACCGATCATTCTACAACCAACCACGATTAGTGGTTATGATGTGTTTACTCAGACTACTTTATCTGATACAACAAATGAATTAACAACACGACTTGGGACAGATCCAATATTTAGATCAGGAGATGATACAGTAACTAGATAAATATGGCAGCAGAAAAAGATATAATGGAAAAAATAATATCACTTGCAAAAAGACGCGGATTTGTATATCAAGGGTCTGAGATTTATGGAGGTCTCGCGGGGACATGGGACTATGGACCTCTCGGTGTCTCTTTAAAGAATAATGTAAAGAATATTTGGTGGAAGCAGTTTGTCGAGTCTCGAACCGATATGTTTGGACTGGATGCAGCTATACTCATGAATCCAAAGGTTTGGGAGGCGAGCGGACATGTTGGCGGATTCTCTGATCCGTTAGTTGAATGTGCAAAATGCCATAAACGTTTTCGAAGTGACCATGTTGAAGGGAATAACTGCCCAGAATGTAGCGGTGTTTTGGGTGAAGCAAGGCAGTTTGATATGATGTTCAAAACAAATATTGGTGCGACAGAGGATCCAGATTCTATATCGTATTTACGACCAGAAACTGCGCAAGGTATTTTCGTGAATTTTAAAAATGTTGTTGATTCTTTTTCACCAAAATTACCATTTGGTATTGGGCAAATAGGAAAAGCATTTCGTAATGAAATAGCTCCACGTGATTTTATTTTCCGTGTGCGTGAGCTAGAGCAAATGGAGGTAGAATATTTTGTAAGAGAGAGCGATTGGGAAACATATTTTGAAGCATGGCGGAGAGAAATTGTTCATTTCACTGAAGTAATTGGATTACCAAAAAACATGGTACATGAAGTCGAGGTAGAAGGGGATGATCGTGCACATTATTCAAAAAGGACTATTGATTTTGAATTTGATTTTCCATTTGGGCAAAAAGAATTGTACGGATTGGCATATCGTGGAGATTACGATTTAACAAACCATAAGCTTAACTATTTTGATCAAGAAGCAAACGAGCGGTTTGTCCCGCATGTCATAGAACCTTCGTTAGGTGTGGACCGAACCATACTCGCACTATTGACGAGTGCATATACTGAAGAAAAACTAGGAGATGATGTGCGTGTGTATTTGAAATTAAAACCAAGCGTTGCCCCTATTATTGTTGCGGTGTCACCTTTACTAAAGAATAAGCCTGAATTGGTAGAAAAAGCACAAAGTGTGTTTGCTGATCTTAAAAGGGAATTTGGACGTGTGATGTTTGACGATAATGGTAATATCGGAAAGCGTTACCGCAGACAGGATGAAATCGGAACACCTTTCTGTGTGACAATAGATTTCGATTCACTTGATGACGATACTGTGACGGTACGTAGTAGGGACACGGCAGAGCAGGAAAGAATGAGTATCGATAAATTAGGAGAATATATTGCAGAGAAGATTAAATAAAATAAGAAAAGGCCGGTGTCCTCAGACACCGGCCTTTTCTTATGCCAATTTTTGTGGTACTGTTTGTTTAGACAATAACCCCTAACAACAGGCTAGTAATGAAATTTGATAAACTATTCAACATTAAGTTTGAAGTTACTTTAAGTGAGTGGAGTCGCAATGATTTGGAAGAGATGTTGAGGGCCTCTCGTGCATATGAGTTCCTAACATCCCCAGGACATTTTGTAGGAGACTGGTATATGACTAAGGACGGTAGTTTGTATCACGGGAGAGAGAAAGATCCTCAAGAGAAAATTATCAGTATTGATGTTGCTGATGGGTATAATATTTCAAATATTATCCGACTCATGAGAGGAAAAAGATTTCGGTTTACTGATACAAAAACAGCATGCCCGAGAATTATTTCAAGTCATGTGTGGGCAGCAGACGTTGCTGGTCGGATTGAGTTCGATCATAATGGGCCGTATGTGTCTGAAGTGAGACAACAGTGGAATAGTGCGGGGTTTGATCCAAAAAAAATAGAAGAGAAAAGGAAGAAGATAGAGGAGCTACAATCCGCATGATATCTTTGTTTTCAAAGCCGCCCGACACCTCGGGCGGTTTTTTGTTGACAATACTCTGCAATATGAGATGCTAGAGCCAGACAATAATATTTAACAAAGGTAATACATATGACAATATGTGTGGCATCAAAAAATCCCGTGAAAATCAAAGCGGTAGAAATTACTTTTAGTAAAGGAGTATTAGAAGGAAATGGTAATTCCAAGGTTATATCAAGAGTCGTAAGTGGTTTACATTTACCAACACAACCGTATGGTATTGAAGAAACATACAGATGTGCAAAGCAACGTGCGCAGATTGCTTTTGAAAGCACAAATGCATTTTTGGGCATTGGTATCGAGAGTGGTCTTGTAAATGTTGGCGGACATTGCGGTGTTATTGATTGGATTGTAATAGTATCCAATGACAGTATTGGTTTCTCATCTACTCCCTTTTTCCTAATTCCTCCGAAAGTGGTTGATCTTGTGGGTATTGGGAGAGAGTTGGGAGCTGCCGTGGATGAAGTTTTTGATTGTGAAAATTCAAAGCAGCACGAAAGTATTCTTGGTATTCTTACTAAAAATGAGTTTTCTCGCCAGAGAGTGTATGAGGATGCTGTTCGTTTAGCATTGATACCGTATATCGAAGCAAGGCATTTTGCTCATACCAAAGAAAAAGTGCTGGTGTAGCCCTAGGTCAAAGGTCGTCTATTTGTAGACGGCCTTTTCTTTTGCTACACTGGCGCAATGAATCCCGTTAGAAATATATGCCGTATATTTACTCGGGGAGAAAGAATAGTGGAAAGTCGAAAATAATACATAGAAATTATCAATAATAATCTACGGAAACAACTTTGTTGTTTCCTGTTTCTAACAAAAGGGTTGGTATGAATCCCGTTAGAAACACCAGTCTTTAGTGTTATCAAATATGTTAAAAATTGAGAAAAAGAGTAGTATGTCGTATATATTATCAGTAATCTACGGAAACAACTTTGTTGTTTCCTGTTTCTAACGGGATGAAATACAAGAAAAAAGTACTCAAAAATGGATTACGCATTATCGTAGTGCCAATGAAGGATAATCCAACAGTCACTGTAATGACTCTTGTTGAAGCCGGATCAAAATATGAAGATAAGAGTATAAACGGTCTCTCACACTTCCTAGAGCACATGTGTTTTAAAGGGACCAAACGACGACCAAATGCGATCGCTGTTTCGCAAGAACTTGATTCGATCGGTGCAAACTCTAATGCATATACGTCACATGAATATACTGGCTATTATGCAAAGGCTGGTGCAAAACAATTTGGGAAGATTCTCGATATTGTTGCTGATATGTATATCAATCCGCTTTTCAAACAATCAGAAATTGATAAAGAACGGGGTGTGATTATAGAAGAAATAAACTTGTATCAGGACTTACCGATGCGTATAGTATGGGATGTATACACAGAATTACTGTATGGAGATCAACCGGTAGGGAGAACTATTATTGGCCCAAAAGAAAACATAAACAAATTTACTTCAAAAGATTTTCGTACATATAGAGATAAGCATTATGTTGCCTCTGCAACGACAGTAATAGTCGCTGGGAATGTTGATACAACAAAAGTCTTTAAGGAGGTTGAGAAAGCATTTGCTGGTATAAGTACTGGGAAAAAGGCAGGAAAGAAAAAAGTAGATGACTCACAGAAAAAAGCTAGTATTAAAACTAAATTTAAGAAAACCGACCAAGCACATCTTATTTTGGGAGTACGTGGTGTGTCACTAAATAGCAAAGACAAAACAATTGCCGGTGTGTTGGCAGGAGTACTTGGGAAGGGAATGAGCTCACGATTGTTTAGTAAGCTCCGAGATGAAATGGGAGTGTGCTATTACGTGCGCGCTGGGCATGATGCAGAAACTGATCATGGAGATTTCTCAATTTCAACAGGCGTTAGTGTTAATCGTGTCGAAGAAGTTATAGGTGTGTTGATTGATGAATTAAAGCGTTTGACTGTTGAAGAGGTTCCAGAAGAGGAACTTAAAAAGACAAAAGAAATTTTGAATGCGGGATTGATGTTAAATCTTGAGGCGTCTGATGATATTGCTGATTTCTTTGGTTTTCAAGAGCTTTATCATATGGATATTAATACTCCTGCGGAGGTGGCAAAGAAAATTCGTGCAGTAACGAGCAAAGATTTACTGCGAGTTGCAAAGAAATTGATCAAAACAGACAAGCTAAATCTTGCAATAGTTGGTCCATATAAAGATTCCAAGAAGTTCACTAAGCTATTAAAGATCAAATAGGGCATAATAAGCAACAATGTACACAGGTCTTCCACATTCCGTTTTTTAGTGACGGGTGGTATCATTGAAGAATGATAAAGAATTCTCCATCACGTGACTTAGTTGTCACAGTTACATCAGGATCGTTTATAAAAGCAGCATTAGTTGTTTTGTTAGTGTACTTACTATTTGTACTTCGAGATATTGTTCTAATCGTACTTACTTCTGTTGTAATCGCATCAGCTATAGAACCTATCACTAGATGGTTTGGGAATCATCGTATAGGACGTCTTCCCGCTGTTATAATAACGTATCTCATTGTAAGCTCTATACTTGTTAGTATTTTTTACTTCTTTGTGCCGCCACTTTTGGATGAATCAATGGGACTGCTTTCAACCCTTCCACAATACCTTGATAAAGTAACTATATGGAATCCTGCATCTCAGTCAGGAGTGAACGAAGGATTGATACCTCTTGCACAAAACCTAAGTCAGACACTTTCTATTGGAGATGTGATATCCGAGTTTCGAGTATTTCTTGCAGGATTTTCACCAAGTGTAGTTCAAGCTGTTAGTGCGATATTTGGAGGCGCTTTTGGATTTATGTTGATTGTCGTACTTTCATTTTATCTTGCCGTGTTAGAAGACGGCGTCAGTGCATTTCTCCGAGTTGTAACTCCAGTTCGTCAGGAGAAATACGTCCTAGATTTGTGGAAGAGATCCCAGCGTAAAATTGGGCAATGGATGCAAGGGCAGTTTTTGTTGGGTCTAATAATCGGAGTACTGACTTATTTAGGGTTGGTTATATTGCAGGTACCGTATGCATTTATACTTGCATTGTTCGCAGCAATGATGGAATTGATTCCTATATTTGGTCCTATTATTGCAGCTGTTCCTGCAATCGCCTTAGGATTTTCAGGTGGAGGAGTAACTCTTGCTTTGATTGTGGTTGGATTTTACGTAATTATTCAACAGTTTGAGAACCATCTCATTTATCCTCTTGTAGTTAGGAAGGTTGTCGGAGTACCCCCGTTGCTGGTAATCCTCTCGTTACTTATTGGATTCCAGCTCGCGGGATTCTTGGGTGTAATACTTTCAGTTCCTATTGCAGCTGCTGTAAAGGAATATATCGATGATATTCAAAAAGACAAAAGAGACGAAGGAGAGAAGTTGCTGAAAGATTAATAATAGGCTAGTCTAAAGGGATTCAATTAATGAGTCCCTTTTAATATGGCAAAAGAAAAGAATACATTTTATATAACGACTCCTATTTTCTATCCAAATGCGGAGCTACATATGGGGGGTGCTTATACGACCACCCTCTGCGATATTTTGGCACGTTATAATCGAGCTCAAGGTAAGGAAGTATATTTCCTAACTGGTGCTGATGAAAATACTGAGAAGGTTGTTCGCGCTGCAGAAAGTGCGGGTGAAGAGACCGGAGCGTATCTTAATAGTATTGTTGCAAAGTTCAAAGATCTTTTTGGGTTGCTAAATATTGAGTACGATCAATTTATACGTACATCAGACAAGGAAAATCATTGGCCTGGTGCGAAGCTTGTATGGAGGCAATTAGAGGAAGCAGGAGATATATACAAGTCTTCATATAATGGATTGTATTGTGTTGGTCATGAAGCCTTCATGACAGAAAAGGATTTAGTGGATGGGAAGTGTCCTGATCACAACGAAGAACCCCAAGTAATTGAAGAGGAGAATTATTTCTTCCGTCTTTCGAAATACACGGAGGTGCTGAAAGAAAAAATTGAGAGTGATGAGTTAGTGATACTTCCGAGTGAACGCAAGAACGAAATATTGTCACTGCTAAATGACGGGTTAGAGGATATTAGTTTTTCACGACCAAAAGACAAAGTAACTCTGGGTATTCCTGTTCCTAATGATCCAGAACAGGTAATGTACGTGTGGTGCGATGCCCTCACTAACTATATTAGTGCATTAGGGTATGGTCGAGAGAGTCAGTTGTTTGATAAATTCTGGCCAGCTAATGTCCATGTGATTGGGAAAGATATATTACGTTTTCATGCAGCGATATGGCCGGCGATGTTGTTGTCTGCAGGGTTACCATTACCAAAAACTATTTTGGTGCATGGAATGATTACATCCGGAGGAAAGAAAATGTCAAAGACATTAGGAAATGTAATTGACCCTACAAATTTAATCGATACACATGGAGGTGAGGCTGTGAGGTATTTTCTTGCGCGTCACATCTCTACATTCAACGATGGAGATATAACCACAGAGCGTTTTCATGACGCATATACTGCGGATTTGGTAAATGGTATTGGGAATCTTACAAATCGAATTCTTAAAATGTCAGAAACACATCTTACTTCTGGTGTGGTTCTTGACGATGTAGTCTATCCCGAAGAGTATGACAGTGCATTTAGAGAGAACAATGTTCAAAAGGCTACAGAATATGTGTGGAAGCAAATAGGGGATTTAGACCAAAAGATTCAAGATACAGAACCGTTCAAATTGGTTAAAGAAGATGTCGAGAAAGCAAAGACACTAATTGAAGAACTCGTTCAAGAACTAAACGTTATTGCGATATTGCTTGTACCAATACTTCCCGAAACTTCAGAAAAGATTATCGCGGCTATTAAGGAAAACAAAAAACCTGAGGAGCCACTGTTTCCGAGGAAATAATCCTTCGGCAGGCTCAGGACGAGTTCCTTCGGTGGATTCGACAAGCTCACCACAGGCAAGTCCTTCGGTAAACTCAGGACCAAAGGCTTAGGACATATAGAAAAAACGAGCATGGCTCGGTTTTTCTTTGTGTGATATAACTCCATTATGCAGATCATACCAATACACACACGTGTGCTGACTCCACCAAAAGATGATTTACTTGAGGTGATTAAGGAATCAATCTCTGAAATAAATGAGAAGAGTATTTTGGTTGTATCGTCTAAGGTCGTGGCGATACATGAAGGAAGATGTATCTCATCTGAAAAAATAGATAAAGTAGATTTAATTAAACAAGAAGCAGATAAATATTTACCAAATGATGTAACTCCTGACAGAAAGTATCCTGTTACTATTACAAATCACGTCATACTTGGAAGTGCTGGCGTAGATGAAAGTAATGGAAACGGATATTATATTTTACTTCCCAAAGATTCTATGAAATCTGCTGAGGAGATAAGAGATTTTATAAAAAGTGAATATCATGTAAAAGATGTTGGTGTAATAATTACTGATTCATATTCAACACCAATGCGACGCGGGGCAATAAATATTTCATTGGGATATGCTGGATTCAACCCACTCGTTGATTATCGTGGAGAGAAAGATATTTTTGATCGTTCTTTCCAAGTATCTGTCGCGAATGTTGTAGATGGATTAGCAGCTGCGTCTGGGGTTTCGATGGGAGAGGGTAGTACACAGACTCCGCTATCAATGATAACCAGCCTCCCTAAAAGTATAGAGTTCACGGAAGTGAATACAATGGCAAAAGATTTAGATTTCTTTGTTGATATGGAGAGTGATCGTTTTAAATTCTTATTGGATAAACTCCCGTGGCAAAAAGGAGGAAGTGATGTAAAGTAATGATATGAAATATATAGATTGCCATGCACATGTGAATTTTGATGCCTATGCGGAAGACCGCGATGAGGTTATTAAACGTGCTCTAGATGATAATACGTGGATCATTAATGTTGGTACACAATTAGATACTGCTAAATTTGCTGTGGAACTTGCTGAAAAATATAATGAAGGCGTATATGCAATTGTTGGACTACATCCAGTACATACTAGTGCGTCATATCATGACGAGTCTGAGATAGGAGAAGGAGGTAAAGAGTTTACCCCTCACCTTTTTTCCACAAAAGAAAAGGGTTTACCCCTCACCACTTTTTCTAAAAAAAGTGGTGAGGGGTTTACATCGCGAGGTGAGGAATTTGAAATGGAATCATATAGAGAGCTAGCGAAGCATCCGAAGGTTGTTGCGATTGGTGAATGCGGATTGGATTATTTTCATATGGAGGGTGATACGAAAGCGATTCAAGAGAAAGCGTTTCGAGGGCAAATAGAACTTGCAAAGAGTGTCGGTAAGCCTCTTATGTTGCATATACGAAATGGCAACGGAGAAATAGGAAATGCATATTCTGACGCTCTTGCGATATTGGATGATTACCCAGAGGTTATTGGTAACGTACATTTTTTTGCAGGAACAGTCGAGGATGCGGAAGCATTTTTGTCACGAGGATTTTATATTTCATTTACAGGAGTCATAACATTTGCAGAGGACTATGAAAAACTTGTTCGTGCTGTGCCACTGAATCGAATACTCAGTGAGACAGATTGTCCCTTTGTTACCCCAAAACCGTACCGTGGGAAGAGAAACGAGCCATTGTATGTGCAAGAGGTGGTGAAGAAGATTGCAGAGATTAAAGAGGAAAGCCTCGAGATAGTGGCGGAGAAATTGTTTGAAAATGCTGAGAGGTTTTTTGGATTTAAGAAATAAAGAATAAAAAACCACCCGTAGACGTATGTCTGCGGGGGGGTAAAGAGATATTCTTGGCGCGTATAGCTTAGGAAGAACCAAACAAACCGCTTATGAGTGTCGGGAGATCGGAGGATTTTTTGTAAACAACAATTTCCCAGTTTTTTCTTACCGCTGCTTGTACCCGGAAATCGATGGCGTCAGGGAATTGCTCGAAAACCGCTACCCAAAATATTGAACGAAGAGCTGATTCTCGTTTTCTGGCAAGGGTCCAACGATTCATTGCTTGGAAGTATTTTGGAGTATCTTTTGCAGTGGAGAAAGTTCTGATAATAAATATTGTTATATCCAGCACTTCTTTTTTTAGGCCTTCCGCCAAACCATAACATCTCTTTGCTTCCTCATTTGTAAGTGTTCCCAGGGGCATTTCTCCAAGTTCGATTTCACGTGTCGGTTTAATAAGAGATTTTTGATTACCTGGAGAAAGAAGAGTGTGAATGATTTGTATGAATGGTTTGGGGGATTCTGTTTTTGTTTCTACCATTGTTAGGCTCCTTAGGTTTTTGGTTAATGTGGTTTAACAATCTAATATAATTGTACATTATATTTTATCTCTGTTAAATATTTTTCGAAGTAAAGACCTTGAACACCTTGCATATTTATGGTAATGTAATGAAATCTCGGGGGAAACCCCTCACCTTTTTGTTTTCCAAAAAGGTGAGGGGTAAATTCCTAATCGATTTAAGACAGGTGTGCTTATAATTGTACGTATCTAGCGGGATAAATAATTAATTTATAAACAATGACAGAAAATATAACTACCGATACTCCTGATGTTGGGCCGAGCGCAAGCGAAGTCTTAGATGAGGGGAAGAAGATCTACGAAGTCAGCTATTGGTTGGTACCATTGATTGCAGAGGAAGGCGTACCAGCAAAAGTAACTGAGATCAAAGATGCACTTACCAAGTTCGGTGCTACCCTGGTATCTGAAGAGATGCCAAAAATGCAACCTATTGCATATAATATGAAGAAAGTGATCAAGAATGATCGTCATACTTTCTCTAACGGGTACTTCGGATGGATTAAGTTTGAGGGAGAGATTGAAAATACAGAAGCCATTGGTAAATGGTTCAAGGATAGTGATGACATTATTCGTCACCTCGTAATCTCTACAGTGCGAGGGGATACTCGAGCACCAAAGAAGTTACAGACATCTCGAACCGAAGGAGAGCCAGCTACAATATCAAAACCTGGTGTTGGTGCGGCAGGAGCGAAAAAGGATGTTAAGGAAAGTGAAAAGCCAGCAGCACCAATTTCTGAGGCTGAGCTTGATAAGACCATTGAGGAATTAGTGGTTGAATAATTATTAACGACGTAGAGCGAGAGAAGTACAAAAGTGAATCTTTTGTACTTCCGAGCCGAGGAGTTAATATAGGGTCAATACCCCGATGCTCTGAGTAGAGGATCCTTTATTAGTATAGTAACGAGTTTGGTGAGTGCACAAAATACTTCGTCGTCGATTCACCTCTGATAAAAATCAGAGGACGCCATCCAGGACGGATGGCTACGACGACATAAGTATATTCTAAAGTTCATTATAGATTATCAATAACGAACGTAGTGGTTGCATAAAATACTTTACACTTGTGTAAAATACTTCGTCGTCGATTTTCTTCCGATAGAAATCGGAAGACGCTACCTTGGAGAGGTAGCTACGACGACATAAGTATATTCTAAGCTCACTACGTTCACTAAGAAAATACTTATGTACATCAATAAAGCATTTGTATATGGCAACCTAACACGTGATCCAGAATTGCGTAGTTTGCCATCAGGTATTCAAGTAGCGACATTTTCAGTTGCAACAAATCGTGTCTATAAAGACAAAGAGGGTAACAGAAAAGAATCAGCTGATTATCACAACATTGTTGTGTTTGGACGACAAGCAGAAACAACTAATCAGTACATGAGAAAGGGAAGTGCAGTTTTTGTTGAAGGTCGTATGCAAACACGAAGTTGGGAATCTGATGGACAAAAGAAATATCGAACAGAAATAGTTGCTGATAGAATACAGTTTGGTCCAAAGGCTGGTGGAGCACCAGTTGGTGGTCAAACGAATTCTGCACCTGCAGCGGCTGTAGCATCTGGAGCTTCGGCAGCTCCAGCCCCATCCTCACAAGGAGGAGGAGATGCAATTGAGTATCCTGAAGAAGAAATTAATCCGGAAGACATACCCTTTTAGTAACAAAGTTACTAAAAGAAATTACAAATTATAAATCACAAATTACAAACAAACCTGTCTGCCGACAGGCAGGTTCCAATTTCAAATACTAAATTACCAAAATAGGATTTTGATTATTTGGTCATTGGGTATTGTTTGTGATTTGGTACTTAATTATTGATTATTTAAATTTTTATGACACAGTGTTTTTTCTCACAGAACAATATGAAATACGTCGATCACAAGGACGTAGAGATTCTTAAAAAGTTTCTTAATCCACACGCACGACTTTTGTCTAGAGTAAAGACAGGAGTATGTGCAAAGAATCAACGCAAGCTAGCACAAGCTGTGAAGCGAGCACGATTCATGGGACTACTGCCTTATATAACTCGATAACAAAAAAGCACCAGCCTCTTACAGGCTGGTGCTTTTTTGTTGGGCTATTATGCCCGCTCTATGTACTCTCTTTTGACGGTGTTAATTTTTAGAACATCTCCTTCGTTGATAAAAAGGGGAGTATTAAGTATTAGTCCTGTTTCCATGGTGACTCGCTTATTTGCACCGGTCGCAGTGTTTCCCTTTACTGCTGGTTCTGCTTCTGTGACTTTGAGAGTGACAGTTAGCGGTGTACGAAGTCCAATTACTTCTTCGTTAAAAACAAGGGCTTCAACGAGGTCGTTTTGCTTTGTAAAAGTAATCGTTTCTTCAACCATGGTTTCTGGAAGTGTAAAACGGTCACTCGGATCATTTTCAGCCGAGAACCAATATTCTCCTGCATGTCCTCCACCGCGAATCTTGCTATAAAGATATTTGATCTTCTTTATCGTTACATCTGCCTCTTCTGCTTTTTCAGAGGACCCAAAAGATCTCTCTGTGACACGACCACTTACCATGTGTTTTATCTTCACATTGTTTATTGGCTTTCTTTGTTGTTTGCGAAAAACATGCGAAGAAATAACCTCGTACGGGTCTCCGTCTAGTACAATGTATTTTCGTTCTCGGATTTGATTATATTCAAGCATGAGTATTTTCTTAGTGAACGCAGTGAACTTTAGAATATACTTATGCCGTCGTAGCCATCTTCCAAGATGGCGTCTTCTGATTTTTATCAGAAGTAATGCGACGGCCAGGTATATCTTTGTAAATAGGGATTAACAGAAAGATTGTAGCAGAAAGAAGGGGATTAGGCGATCGATGGAGTAATACTTAGTCAGACTAGGAAAGTCATTCTGTAACCGGTTAGTCTGACTAACCGGTCTCCTTGACAGATAGCTAGAAAATGATGTATAAGATGTAGAGTATTTAGGTACTTTGATATTACTTGCGAAATTCACAACAGCTCCGTGGTGCTCTAGAAGAGGGCGCTTAAGAGCTGTGGTGAAATGGAGCCCGCCTGTATCGAGTGGTACATTCGGACAAGTAACCATGCATAAACATAAATAAGCTTGCTGTGTGTTACATGTCGAGCGAAACAAAAGAAAGGATTGTTACCATGACGACAAAAGACAAAGTTGTTACCGACGATCTCACGGGTAGAAAGCCCACAGATGGAGAAATTGTTACGTTTACTAAACGTACAAATGAACTAACTAATCGGTTCTTAAAAGGAGCGCTGTGTAATCAGAGAGTTCTTGATTCACTTCAGAAGGAAATTGAGTTTGGTTGGAACATAATTGACTGTGATGTTCCCGTATTTATTCCGGAAGGGTGGAATGTACTCCTTGATGAAGTACAGCTTCCGAATCGTGTTCTCGGTAAGATAAAGCTTAACAAGCAATTAACCGACATCATTGAACTGTTTATTTCAGAACAACAAAAGGGTGATAAGGTAATCAATGGAAACAAACTCCGAGAGATTCTCAAGGATAAACGAGTATACACCGCTCATGTCCTTGATTATTTACTAGAAAATACTCGTCTCATTCCAGAGGAATGGAAAGAAAAAACAATATTTTTCTGGGGGACGATTTATCTCCGCGCTGGTGATGGTCGCCTCTATGTTCGTTGTCTCGGCTGGCGTGACGACAGGTGGAGCTGGAGCTGCTACCGTCTTGTGAGCGGCTGGAATGCCGGTCATGTGTCTGCGGTGTCTGCAAGTTAAAGATTCTAAATAAGAAAGAACAAATTTAAGTCAAAAACCCGTTTCGATTCTATCGAAATGGGTTTTTCTTTTGGCAAAAACAGCACGCTGCCTGCAGGCAGCGTGCTGTTTTAAATTCTAAAAACCCGTCCGAACGTACCCGTTCCATTCGGTACGGGCGGGCTAAAAACTTAAAACTGTTTACTACTTCACGTCTTCCTTCCACTGTTTACGAATTTGCTTCAGAATCTCATCGGCAATCTTTTTGTTTTCCTTCAAAAATGTTCTTGCCGCATCGTATCCACGAGCAAGCTTTACCTCACCAAAACTATATGACGCTCCTGCTTTTTGTACAATATCAAACTTCTCACCGAGTGCGAGTAGTTCTCCTTCACGGCTAATACCTTCGTTGTACATAAGATCAAATTCGGTAACACGAAAAGGTGCTGCGACTTTATTTTTAACTACCTTGGCACGTACACGTCCTCCCATTACCTCGTCACCTTTTTTAATCTGTGCGATACGACGAATATCTATACGTACTGAACAATAAAATTTTAAGGCTTTTCCTCCAGGTGTTGTTTCTGGGTTACCAAACATTACACCAATTTGCATCCGGATCTGGTTGATGAATATTACAATCGTATTACTCGTCGCAACGATTGCGGTCAATTTGCGAAGCGCTTGAGACATCAAACGTGCCTGTTTACCCACGTGGTGCGCTCCCATTTCTCCCTCAATTTCATCCCTTGGGGTAAGTGCTGCAACAGAGTCTATAACAACAACGGCGAGCTTTCCAGAGCGTACCAGGCTCTCTGTAATCTCTAGTGCTTGCTCACCGTTTCCTGGCTGAGAGATCAAAAGCTCATCAGTTTTTACGCCAAGTTTTTTTGCATACTCTGGATCCATAGCATGTTCTGCATCTACGAATGCACAGATACCACCTTTCTTTTGTGCCTCGGCAATTACGTGCAAGGCAAGAGTCGTTTTTCCTGATGACTCTGGGCCGTATATTTCAATCACACGTCCACGGGGAAGCCCTCCAACTCCGAGTGCATCGTCTAAACCAATCGAACCCGTTGAGATTGCATCAATACCTACACGAGGTTTTTCGCTCAATGTCATAATGGCATCATCACCAAATTTTGTTTTGATTTCTGCAATGGTATCTTCAATTGCTGCTCCAACACTTTTTTTCTCTTTCGCTTCTTTTTTCTTTGGCATGTTTTTATTAAATATCTTCTAAATCAATTGGGTCTGTTGTGCTTGCTTGATCGTCTTGCGCGTCTTCGAGTATAGGTTCTTCAAAAGAGTCTGTTGATGGGCTTGTCGTTTGTGGCAAAAGTAAGTCACTTTCCAGATTATTATTTAGATATACAACCTCACGTGTTTCTGTGGTGATGCGTCCAAAGCGGTCTGTTGCCTCTATTTCAATTATAGTATAGCCAGGAGACAGGAGCAATTTCTCTTGAAAGTTGCCGTTTTCACTAATGGATACTTCACGATCATTTACTTTAATGACACTCGTATTTAGTGCTATTCCAGAAATAGTAATAAGTGATTGTTTGGTGTTCGAACCATTGACGGGGGATGTGATGGTTAACTGTGGACCGTTTATTATGTTGCGCGATTGGTAGTATACGTAACCAATTACTAGTAAAACAAGTAATAAGATCGAGATTACTTTGATATGTGCTAGGATTTTCTGCATATTATTGCTCTGTCTCTTCCTCCTCATCTTCTGAATCGTTTTCCTCGTACTCGTCTTCTTGTCCCTCGGTGTATACTTCCCGTGCTTTTGATCCGTTTGCAGGTCCAATGACGCCACGCTCCTCAAGCATGTCTATTAAACGTGCAGCGCGAGCATATCCGACACGCAGTTTCCGTTGTAGGTATGATGTAGATGCTTTGCCACTTTGCACGATTGTTTCGCGTGCCTCCTCATACAAATCATCGTCAGCGTCGTTGTCGTCTTCTACAGAGCCAGCAAATATTGAATTTGAATCCTTCTGCATGCTTTCCAAATTGATTTCGTCAGGTATTTCGTCTTGGTAGGATTTAACTAGGAATTTTACAACTTTCTTTACCTCATCCTCGTTGATATATCCAGATTGTATACGTTGAGGTTTTGACATCTCGCCTGATAGGAAAAGCATGTCTCCAGCCCCGAGGAGTTTTTCGGCTCCACCTGCATCAAGAATAGTTCGTGAATCAATCTGCGAAGCAACTTGCAAGGCGATACGTGATGGAACATTTGCCTTAATCAATCCGGTAATAACATTTACAGAAGGACGTTGTGTTGAAAGAATTAGGTGAATACCTACAGCTCTACTCATTTGTGCAAGCCGTACGATACCTGCTTCTAGTTCGCGAGGGTAGGCTTGCATGATGTCTGCGAGCTCATCAATTATGATGACTATGTATGGCATTGCCTCTGGCAGACCTTCCTTCGCGTCTTCATCATCTGTGTCTTCAACAGCTTCTACAGCTGGTTTCAGTATGTTCTTGTGATATGAATCAATGTCACGAACTGATTCTGTTTCCAGAATATCGTAACGTCGTTCCATTTCCTTTATTGCCCATTTGAGAGCAAGAATTGCTTTCTTTGGATCTGTAATAACAGGTGTAAGTAGATGAGGTATTTTGTTGTATAGAGTCAACTCAACTCGTTTTGGATCTACCATTATAAAGCGCAACTTGTCCGGCGGGCTTTTGTAGAGTAGGGAAGTGACGATCATGTGTATCAGAGCTGATTTACCTGAACCTGTAGTCCCGGCAATTAGTAGGTGAGGCATTTTTGCAATATTTGTGAATTGAGCTTTTCCAGAAATACCTTTTCCAAGAGATGCAAAAACTACTTTGTCTGAATTTTGAAATTCAGCAGCCGCAAGTAGGGTTCCAAGCCCCACCGTAGTTTTTGTACTGTTTGGTATCTCGATACCCACTAGTGCTTTGCCAGGAATAGGTGCCTCTATACGAAGGGGGTGAGCAGCAAGAGCAAGAGAAAGATCATTTTGCAAACCAACAATTCGTGCAAGTTTTACACCCTCGGCAGGTTTTAATGCGTAACGTGTTATGGAGGGTCCTACAGATATCTCATCCATCTCAACTCGTATGCCAAAGTTTGCAAGCGTACGTTTTATTATATTCGCATTTGCTTTTATGTCTCCGACACCAGGTTTACCTTTATCTACAGATAGAAGGGATAGGGGAGGGAGAATGTGTTCGCTTAGTGAAGGCTGCATTATTAGACCTTCTTCGGTGTGTCCTTTTGTAAGAAACCCAAATGATTTGCGCTCCTCCTCCTCGGAATTTTCCTCCTCATCTTCCTCCTCCTCATCCTCATCTTCCTCCTCCTCATCCTCATCACTTTCCTCCTCCTCTGCTTCTCCCATATCAATATTGAAATCTTCCTCCTCTTCCTCTTCTTTAGAACTCTTCCAGAATTTTAATTTCTCGATGTCTATGCCTATGTCGAAAGTAACCAAGAAAGTAATAGCGAGTATCGCTGCAAGAATTATAAAACTTGCATAGGTATCAAACATTTTCACAAGAGGAACAGCAAGTGCTTTCCCTGCTAATCCTCCAAAAGATTCATGAATTATTTCCAATAGACTTAATCCTGCAATTGTAAAAATAGTCGGAGAGATAATTTTGCGTAGAGGAATTGGTTCAGAGAGAGAACGGAAAAAAGACACAGAAAACAAAACAGACAGCATAAGTATTAGATAGTAGCCGAACCCAAGAAGTATAAATAACCATTCATAGACTTTTTCACCAACTATTCCTGCTTCACCCATTGCAGATAGAGAGAGAAGTAAGGAAACAACCAAAAAGAACACAGCATAGATTCCATGCCAGGTGCGCTCTTCAAGTTCGGGGAATATACCAGGTTTCTTTTTGGGTCGTCGTCCCATAATCCATATATAGTAACATAATACGAAAACTGCGAGAGTGTGGTGCAGGTTGACTTTTAGAGTAGTCTTTTATATTATGAGGTTGCGAATTTGACTGTCCTTAACAGGAATAAGAGACAGCTAATCCTAAAAGGACATAAGGTAAGTAAGAAGTATAAGACAGTGAGATTCTAGAAAATTATGCAGGAAAACAAACAACAACCATCAAATGTGTTTCTAAAGGGCAAGACTGAAAAAGTTGTCAGTGCTCTTTATATGATAACGGACTTTCTACAGGATTCTAATTCCATGAGGGTTCAACTGCGTGACCTTGGAGATTGTCTTATAAAACAAATATCAGAGGCATGTCTGGGAAATGTCACGACGATAAGCAGTGCAAAGATAACAGTATCTGAAATAAGCAGTTTTCTTGTGGTATCTGTAAATTCACGAATAGTCTCTCCGATGAATGGAAATATAGTAAAAAGTGAATGTATTAAGCTTGCTCAAATGTTAAACAAGTTTCAAGATGGGGGAATTGATTCTCTGGATCTCAATCAAATATTTTTAAATACCGAAGATATAGAACAGGCAGGGGTATCTCCTAAAGGACATCTTAGTAGGGATAGAATGTCCTTTATAAAGGACAAGGTTGTTGAGCAGGCCCCCAGTACTGCAACTGTTACTAAAGGACATTCTAAGGCTTCCGTAGTTTCTGGGGATAGGAAAGATAGGATTGTATCAATTGTGAGGGAGAAGAATGAGGTATCTATTAAGGATATTTCCAGAACTATCCATGGGGTGAGTGAGAAAACGATACAACGTGACCTTGTTGGATTGGTTGAGAAAGGAGTCCTTTTGAGGAAGGGTGAAAGACGTTGGAGTACCTATTTATTGGCCTAGTTGTTGTTGAGTAAATAATGACCTATATAGCCCTAGTTAACTAGGGTTTTTTGTTGAGGAGAATGGTCATTGACAATACTCTAAAATATGTTGTAACCATTGACTTTTAGGGGTCAATATAGTAATATCCTCGAGTGGTTCACTAAAGTAGTTTTCGGGCAAAAACCCTTTATTTTAGTTATCCACATACATTTTTTGCTGGTTTTACCGGCAAATAATATAATTTATCCAAGAAACAAGTATGTGCACTTTTTGCGTGTGCTGTTTCTAGTTTCTGTACAGGAACTATTTGGTTGAACGAATAAGATCGTTGACAAACCAATATAGAAAAGAGGCATGTCTTATACTGCGTTCAGCAGGTACCGGCATGGCTCGTTCATGATGTAGTTCATCATGAAATGATTGTATTCTTTATCCCTTTGATGGTCAGTAAAATGTTGAACTCGGTCTAACTTATGTCAGCTAGTCTGTGTTCTTGAGTCGGTGATTCGAGGTCATAGAATAGTAGTGAAAATAATTACACAGACGTTGTGTGATTGTTTAAAAATATTGTATGTGTTTGTAGCTTTTGTCGAAAAGCGAACACATGTACAACGACGGATAAAAACCGTTATAAAAAAAATTAGTAATTACTTTATGAATTTATTTAAGAAAACTAAAGCTACACGCGTAGTCGCAGGAGTTCTTGGTGTTACCATGGCTCTTACTATGTTTGTAGGTGTAGGTGTAAATTCTGCTTCTGCTGCTTTGACAAGCGCACAGATAAGTTCAATCTTATCTTTGCTCTCATCATTTGGTGCAGATCAGGCAACAATTAACAATGTTGAGGCTTCTTTGAACGGGCAACCGACTTCAGGGACTGGTTCAACTCCTACAATGGGGGGAGGTTCATGTGACTTCTCACGAAGTCTCTTTACCGGAATGAGTAATCCAAATGGAGATGACATTGTATGTCTTCAGGATTACCTAACTGGAACAGGACACTTTACTTACTCAGGAGGTTCAACTGGATTCTTTGGTGGAATATCAGGTTCTGCAGTTGCCGCATGGCAGCTAGCGAACGGTGTATCACCAGCAGTTGGATACTTTGGTCCTGTATCACAGGCTAAGTACGATATGGTAGCAGGAGGTTCAACTCCAGCACCAGATCCAACACCGGCTCCAGATCCAGGTACTGACCCAGCACCGACTCCAGCTCCAACAGGAACAGGAATTACGGTATCAAGTACAGTACAACCTGCATCATCTTTGGCACCTGAAAGTGCTTCAAGATTAGGATTCACTCGATTCATGCTTACAGCTGGATCAGATGGAGACGTACAGGTTGACAGTATTCTAGTAGAGCGATCAGGTCTTGCAGCCGATGCGAGCTTCTCAGGTCTTCTTCTTATTGATGAAGAAACAGGATCACAAATTGGTATCTCAAGATCTCTTAACTCACTTCACCAAGTGAAACTAGGAACTTCATTCACTGTGCCAGCTGGAACAAGCAAGTCATTCTTGATTGCAGCAAACATGAAAGCTGACAATAATGCACGAGCAGGAGAAGTTGCTTCGTTCAAGCTTATTGCAGTTAACTCTTCAGCAACAGTTTCTGGAGCGCTTCCTGTAATGGGAGCATCACACACAATCAACGCAACATTAGCTATTGGAGCATTCAACAGTCCATCAAATGGAACTCTTGTTTCTTCAGCAGACGCTTCTCTTGAGGTTGGTACTCTTAACAAGGTGTTCTCATCTGTTAAGTGGTCAGCAGCAAATGAGGATATGTACTTCAAGGCAATTCGATGGGAACAAACTGGTTCTGCATCAAATGTTGAAGACCTAGCGAACGTAGTAACATTGGTTGACGGTGTTGCTTACCCAACTATGGTTGCAGGAGATTACTTCACAACTGTATTTCCAGGAGAAGGAATTCTTATCCTAAAGGGTAATACCAAGGAAGTATCAGTACGTGGAGATGTTGTTAATGGTTCAACACGAACCATTCGATTTGACATTCAGAAGCAGTCTGATGTKCATGTAGTAGGAAAGACCTTCGGTTACGGAGCACTTCCTGCATTTGGATCAGATACTGATAACGATAATGATGCAAGGTTCCGATCCACGAACGATCCTTACTTTGATGCGTACTCGCACACAATTAGTGCGGGTACTATTTCAGAACCGGAACCTGTCCCACCAACGACACCTGCCCCACCAACAATTCCTGATCCAACTGAAACGGAAAGAGGTGGGATTACTGTATCGACAACAAAACAACCCGCGGCATCACTTGCTCCTAGAAACACAGCGAGAATTCTATTCACAAACTTTATCCTGACAGCAGGACAAAACGATGTGACAGTAGATAGTATCTCTGTGATGAAAACAGGTCTTGTTGATCTAAGGGCATTTGAATCTGTAATGTTGTTAGACCGAGACGGTCTACAAATTGGCAGATCATCTGTACTCGATTCAAATGGAATTGCAACAATTGGGATTCCATTTGTTATCCCCACAGGTCATTCACAGGTATATACCGTTGCGGTAAATACCCCAACAGACACGGCATTATATGCTGGACAAGTTGGAGGTATATCTGTAATTAATATCAACACATCGGCAACAGTGTCTGGCTCGCTACCTATTATCGGTGCAAGTCACACAATAAATCACACACTGATTGTTGGAACTGTGTCGAAGATCGAACGCGGAACATTCGAATCGGAAAACAATCAAGCAAAAAGAATTGGTACAACTGGATACAACTTTTCATCTGTGGTAATCACCCCAGCTGTCGAGAGGCTTCGGTCTAAATCAATTCGTTGGAAACAAACTGGTTCTGCTAATTCTTCTGACATAAGTAACATTGTTACAGTTGTCAGAGGAGTGTTGTATCCCACCATACAAAGTGGAAATTACTATACGACAATATTTCCGGGAGATGGACTCTTCATGTTAAAAGGATTCACCACTACCATTAGCGTTCGCGGTGACATTGTCGGTGGATCTGAAAAAACTATCGACTTTGACATCGACGCATGGGAAGACATTCACCTCGTTGGTGATGTCTTTGGTTTCGGAGTCAGACTTCCATTTGGAAGTACCTCTGACAACAATGACGCTGGCGTAGTTAGGTCATCTAACTACCCATATTATGACGCACACCAAGTAACAATCCTTCCGGCAGTAGGTACTATTTCAGTAACCGCTGATCCGGAAATACCCGCGCAGAATATTTCTGTGGGTGTAATGGATCAAATACTTGGTGGGTTCATAGTTGAAGTGACCAATGAACCGATATCTCTAAGTAGGATTGCAATGGCAATCAACATCATTACACAGGATGGGTCTTCCGTTTCGATGGCAGATCTGACTAGTGTAAAAATTGTTGATGAAAACGACACCGTAATTGCAGGTCCAGTGGATGGGACGGGGTTAGAAAAATATGGATCACTCCTATTTACTGACTCTGTTACATTCCACCCTGGTGTTACATACATCCGGTTAATTGGTAAATTATCTGCGAACTTTGGGTTGGACGATACGATTCAAGTGTCTACCATCCCTTCTACATTCTGGTTGAATGTACGTGGAGAGACAACTGGATGGTTCATTCTTCCGACACCGAACACAGTAGAGCAAAGTTCATGGATGACGGCAAAAACTGCGTCACTTAGAATCTCTGTCTCAAGTGGTTCATCGAGTGACACGGCTGTCGCTGGTGCGAGTCAATTCCCATTTGTAAGCATTGTATTTGATGCAACTCGATCTGGTGACGACATTCGGATTACTTCTATCCCATTGACATTCGGTGCCAAGGGAATATATGGTTCGGATATAACCAACTGCCGTTTACACGACGGAGCAACAGCAGTTACAAGTCCTGCGATCAACCCTGTATTCATAAGTGGTGAAAGTCATACCTTTACCTTCGATGGTAATGGTCTCACTATTCTGAAAGGAACAGTTAGAACACTCGACCTGAGATGTAATGTCTCATCTAGCGTGACATCAGGATTAGCTATGTGGTCTATCGATGAATCTCTTGCTGATTCAAACCAAATCAATGCATTTGGAATAGTTAGTTCTCAACTAGCAGACATTACAATCCAAGCAGAAGAGGCGCGGTTTATTCGCCTAACCTCCTCTGGTGGATACACCGTCAGAAACGACGTGTCTCTGTTACATCAAGAGGTTCCAGCTGGGACTTCAGACGTAACACTTGCTCGATTGCAGTTCAATGCATCAGTCGCAGAAAACATAGCAATCAAACAGATTGCTCTGCGATTGGGAGAGGGATCATCTGATTCGTCTTCAGTTCTTGCAGATGAAAATGTGACATTATGGATTGGCAATACTCAGATTGGCACAGCACAGTTTGGATTAGCTAATCCAGACTTCGCTGTTTCCACGCTACACAATCCATTCACCCTTCCAAAAGGTGAACAAGTAACAGTGACTGTAAAAGGTGACTTACTTGAACAGTATATCGGAACAGACACATCCAAAACTCTTTTCATCATCAATTACGATGGTGAGAATAGTGGAGTGAACGGAAATTACGGTGTTGGAGTTTACTCTGGAGCAATCGTTCCAGACAGTACTCAAGGTGAAGTAACAACCAACGGTATTAGTATTCTGTACGAAACACCAGTGACTGATTCTACCCCAACACCAACCGAACCCGATCCAACAACAATGGATCCGGAGCAAACTCATCATGATGGGACCGATGGAAAGATCATTCTTTCTATCAAATTGATTGGAGACAAGATTTTCCAACTCAACCTCATCACACGATCAGATGGTAACTATGAGATACAGTCATCTTGTAACCTGTTTGATTGGGGAAAGATATTCAGCGTAAGCACTGGGCCAGAACCAATGGACACGCAGTGGATCATTGACGCAAAGAAGTTACCTGGCAAATGTCAGTTCTTCCGAGTCATCAGCCTTCCTTAGTCAGAATAAGGAAAAACAAATCACAATCCACCCGGAATGCTACAAGCATTCCGGGTTTTTTTATGCTTATTCATAGCCACATATTCGTGTTTTAATGGTTGACAAAAGGGGGAAATAATGATATTGTGTGGATTGCTATTCACCGGTTCTTTGAAAGAACTAAATAAACCAAAGCGAAAAAACAAACAGAACAAATACTAAAAATGAGAACAACCAAATTGGTTATGTTAATCGGCCTCGTGACGTTAGTCATTGGGGGTAATTCATTGAGTGCGCAAGAACTAACGGTATCTAATACCAAACAACCAGCAGCATCACTTGCACCGGAAGGTGCCGCACGACTCCCCTTCACCAACTTTGTCCTCACGGCAGGTGTCGAAAGTGATGTGGTGATACGAGGTATTGTCATACGTAACACAGGATCAATTAGCAACGGTGCATTTACCGACATACTCCTAATTGATCAAGACGGTATGGTACCCACGGAAGCAATCACCATTCCAGCCGGCGAGTCACGTATCTATTCTATTGCTGCCAACATGCAATCCAATCTCGACGCGTACGCGGGAGAGGTTGGTGGACTTGCAATAACAACTGTTGATGCATCTGCACCCACACATGGTTCACTTCCAATTCTAGGTGCGCAACATACAGTAAATGCAACACTGACTATTGGATCCGTAATGTTCAAGCAAGGTGTGTTCGATCCAGAGAATAGTCAAGAAAAAAGAATTGGTACAACTGGATACAACTTCTCATCTGTGACAATTGTCCCAGCTGGCGAGAGTCTCTGGTTAAAATCAATTCGTTGGAAACAAACTGGTTCTGCTATTCCTTCCGATATAAGTAACGTAGTTACAGTTGTCCAAGGAATACAATACCCTACTACGCAAAGTTGGGGTTACTACACAACCATATTTCCCAATGAAGGTCTTCTGACTGAAAGAGGCCAGCATCGGGACATTACCATTCGCGGTGACATTGTCAGTGGGTCTGGAAGGACTATAGACTTTGACATTTACTCTCGTACAGACATTCACCTCGTTGGGGATACCTTCGGTTACGGAGTAATACCTCCATTTGGAAGTGATACGGATAATGATGACGACGGAATGTTTCGTTCGACTAATTATCCGTATTACGACGCACATCAAGTAACAATCCTTCCACCAGTAGGTACTATCTCAGTAATCGCTGATCCGGAAATACCCGCACAAAACATTGCTGTGGGTTTAGTGGATCAGATACTTGGTGGGTTCATTGTCGAAGTAGAAAATGAACCTATAACTGTAAGTAAGATCGCAATGGGAATCAATATTTTTACACAATCTGGATCCTCTCCAGCAATGGAAGACGTAACCAGTGTAAAAATCGTTGATGAAAACGGCGTTGTGCTTGCAGGAGCTGTTGATAGTTTCAATTCGGAAAAGTATCCGACACTCATATTTACGGATCATGTTACATTCCCTATCGGAATTACAAAGATCCGTTTGTTGGGAAAATTGTCTAACAACTTTGGAATGAACGACATGATTAAACTGTCTACTATTCCATCTACATACTGGAGTGGTGTACGTGGAGATGTAACTGGATCAGTCATTGTTCCTACACCGAACACCATCGAGAAAAGCTCATGGATGACGGCGATAAAACCAGTACTCGACATTTATGTTTCCAGTAATTCACTGCGAGACAAAGCTGTCGCTGGTGCGAGTCAATTCACCTTTGCGAGTTACGTCTTTGACGCAACTCGTTCTGGTGAAGATATTCGGATTACTCATATTCCGTCGAAACTAAGTTTCGAAGGAATTGAAAGTACTGATCTATCAGGTTGCCGGCTATGGGATGGAACTACATCAGTAACCGGTAATACAGTTCTCCATCCTAGCGTTGCGACAGGTGAAAATGAGACATTTACATTTGACGGAGGAGGATTGATTATTCCAAAAGGGACATCAAGAACACTCGAATTAAGATGTAACACCTCATCTAGTGCAATATCAGGATCAGTTATCTGGTCTATTGATGAAAGCATCATTGAGTCAAACGGTATTGGTGCATTTGGAGCTGTTAGCTACCATGTTCCTGATATCACGATTACAACAACTGACGAAATGGCAATTATCTTAGTGCAATCTGGTGCATACCACGTACTAAATGCCATGTATCCGCTGTACCGAATGGTACAAGCCGGAGACACAGACGTGACTCTTGCACGGTTTCACTTCGGAGCGTCAGATGTTGAAGACATACGGATACATCGGATTCATCTTGAACTCGGCAATCCAGACCTTAACTCACCCTCGGACCTTGTGAATGAGGAGGTGACGTTATGGAATGGGCCAGTTCAGATTGGTGTCGCAAAATTTGTCGGCGCTGATTCTGACTTTGCGATCTCCCAACTAGTTGTACCATTTACCATTAAACGTGATGAATCGGTGACGATTACGGTGAAGGGGGACTTGAACGACCAACCTGCCTGGTACAGTCAGGGCCCTGGATCATTCCTTGTTATTAATTATGACGGGGAAAGAGACAACTGGCAGGATGGTAACTATGGAATTGGCTTAGACTCCGGTGCAACAATTGAAGACAACAATCTTCACGACGTACATTCGGCAGGTGTTCGAATATTTCGAACAGTTCTGTATATTACCGCGAATAACACTGGTGGTACATTGGCACCAGGTGCTGATCTGTACCAATTCACTGTTACCAACCCAAGCGATAGAGATGCTTCATTTCAGAAATTCACGTTCTCAGCAGGTGTTGCTGGTACGATAATTACTGGATGGACACTCTATGGAGACGGTGTTGCGTTTAACTCACCAACGGAACCTTCTGGGGGAAGACTAGAATTGTTTGGGAAAGAAGATTCTCAAGCAAGAATCGTCTCCGCCAACAGTGCAAAGTCTTATGTATTGAAGGTTAACACTGTTACTGACATACCATCCGATGGTGCGTACGTAATATTGTCACTTCTCACGGACAAATCATTCCCATGGAGAGTAGACAAAATGGGAACCGTCGAAGAGATTGAGGAAGGGTTCGAAGATTCTAACAATATTATCTGGTCACCTCATTCAAAAGATCTTAGTTCACCCTTGGAAGATAGCGACTGGACGAATAGTTACGGCATGCCAGGATTTCCTGGACCCGGAATTAATTTCGGCAAAGACTTTTGGTCTCGCGATGGCATACGCCATTACGAATCAGATGTTGCACCACGCGAAACTGGCGGTGACGGACGAGTCACCGTCGCTGATTGGATACAAGTAGGACGACTTGTTGTCGGACTAGACCAAATATTCACACCAGAAGAGTTTCGAAAGGCTGATTGCGCTCCTCTTCGAAGTAAAAATGGCACTCTCGTTAAAGGAGACGGTACTCTCACTATTAGTGATTGGGTACAGACAGGTCTCAATGCGGCAGGTCTTGACCCACGTACTCTTATGGGAGGAAGTGCGGGAGTCTTTGAATAGACTTCCAAAAAATACAATTCATCCAACCCCGCGATTACCAAATCGCGGGGCTTTTTTTATGCTATTTTTACACATACCGAGGCCTGGCCTCGGTGTTTTTAAATGTGGTGTAATGTTGTATATTCCAGTGCATTATATATCTACATTTTCTGGCTTTATGAAAAAAATGAACCTATCCGGATTTAGTTCGACACTCCCAAAAAAGTGAGGTACTATAGATATATTACTGATAGATAATTTCTGATTCGTCTTGTTTCTACTGATATATATGATTTCCCTTTTTTATACACCTACAAATCATCCTATTTCGCATATTTTGCGAGCTTTTTGCGCGCTAAATAAGTAGTCTACAAGCGAATCCATTTCGCTTATGCAATTACAATTAGTCGTTATATTCACTGGAATAGCCGCAGTTGTCGGCTTGGGTCTTGGATATGGTCTACGGGTACTCGTCTCTTTAGGAAAGAGAGGTTCTATGGAGCTCGAGATAAAGCAGATGATGCTTGAAGCTCGTGAAGAGGCCACATCGATAACAAATGAGGCAGAAGAAAAGGCAGATGCCACTGTTCTTAAGGTGCAAAAAGAATTAAAAGAAAAAGAAGTCACATCAAAACGAACAGAGGACAGATTGATTAAAAAAGAGGAACTACTCGATCGCCGACAAACAGATATCGACAAAGAAGTAGAGAACATCAAAGAAAAAATTTCCGAGATAAAAGAAATTCGTGACAACGCCGAAAAGATCGAGGTGCAAAAGCAAGCAGAGCTAGAAAAGATTGCTCACCTAGATACAGATCAGGCAAAGCAAAGTTTGTTTGCAATCATAGAAGCGAATGCAGAAGAAGACCTGCTAGTTCGTATGCAAAAACTAGAAGCAACAGCAGGTGAACGCCTGGAGAGACGTGCACAAGAAATACTGACAACATCTGTTCAACGTCTTGCGAATTCAGTTGCGTCTGACGTAATGTCTACATCTGTTTCTCTTCCATCTGATGAAATAAAAGGAAAGATAATTGGAAAGGAAGGACGAAATATAAAAGCATTCGAACGCGCTAGTGGTGTTGAAGTAATTGTTGATGACACACCAGGATCAATTATTATTTCTTCATTCGATCCTGTTCGCAGACAAGTAGCACGTGTGGCTCTTGAGAATTTAATAATGGATGGACGTATACAACCAGCACGAATAGAAGAAATGGTTGAAAAAGCGAAACAAGAAATTAATAAAATCACTAAAGAAAAAGGTGAACAAGCAGTGTACGAGTGTGGGATATACAATCTAGACCCTCGTATCGTAATGATACTTGGACGTCTACATTTCCGAACAAGCTACGGACAAAATGTTCTGCAGCACTCTATTGAAATGTCACATATTGCAGGACTCATTGCAGGAGAACTAGGCGTTGATGTCGCTGTAGCAAAGACAGGAGCTCTTGTACACGACATTGGAAAGGCAGTTGATCATGAAGTACAAGGAACTCATGTAGAGATTGGTCGTCGTATCCTGCAAAAGTTTGGTGCAGACAAATCAATCGTACAAGCGATGCAAGCTCACCATGAAGAGTATCCATACGAAACACCTGAATCAATGATTGTACAAGCCGCTGATGCAATTTCAGGAAGTCGCCCTGGAGCACGTCGAGATAGCGTAGAAAATTATTTGAAACGATTGCAAGACCTCGAAACTATTGCAAATTCATTTGAAGGTGTAGATAAATCATATGCATTGCAAGCAGGACGTGAAATTAGAATATTCGTAATGCCAGAAAACGTTTCAGATATAGAAGCAAAGAACATAGCACGTGAAATAGCATTGCGAGTAGAGCAAGAACTAAAATATCCTGGGGAAATAAAGGTAAATGTTATTCGTGAATCAAGATCGATAGAATTTGCACGATAATTTACTTTTTTATAAAAATCTATTACAAAAAGCCACCCATCTGGGTGGCTTTTTGTTGCGCTCAAAATGCGTATTTACAAATTACACCACACGCAGCTAAATCCCTCAAGCCTATTGCACAATAAATGGCTTACTATATAATATATTTCAGGAGAAGAGGAATTCTGCCCTATGGCTGCCTCCCGGCGGACAAGGACAGGAAGGCCTTACTCCAAAATATATGGGGTAAAGCCGATCTTCCAAAGATCGAGCAATCGATCTAGGCGTTATGTCTGTCGGGATATAGCGATCTTATAAATTAACGCGTTAAAAGTATGAACAAATCAGGACTTGTTGACGTTGTTCACGACATTGTCGATGGAACAAAGGTACAATCAGAGCAAATAGTTGATGCAATTATTAATACCATTATCGATTCTTTGAAAAAAGGAGAGGAGGTATCAATTGCAGGACTTGGCATATTCTCTGTAAAGGAGCGAGCAGCACGAACTGCACGTAACCCACGAACAGGTGAGCCAATTCAGGTTGCTGCAATGACAGTACCAAAATTCCGAGCTGCGAAAGCACTCAAGGACGCGGTTAAATAGTATAGTTTTTCTTCGCGAAATTAAAAACCACCCGCTCGGGTGGTTTTTGATTTGTCCTAACCTACTTGTGGTGCGACTTTGTTTGATTTATCAAACAAGAAGTGCTCTTGTAGTGATCCGGCCGAACCATTGAAAAAAAAGTACTAATACCTTATACTCAGTTCTTAACCCGATGACAATACTTAAATTTACAATAACGATTGTTATATTCCCGCTCGTAATAGTGAGCGCTGTTTTTATGAGTTTTATATTCCCCAAACTTGAAAAGGTGCTGGAATGGTCTACAGGGTAACTAAGGTGACTAAAGGCTATATTAACCGGTATTTGACATTATATCTATTGCATGGTATAATAGATATAGTCAAGTAAGATATGATTTCTCACTTATAACCCTGAACCTCACAACTGAATACTATGAGACTGAAAGTATCATTAACTGCGTTCAAAATTGAACACATAGTTACCGCATTTGAAGACTTCAAAGATGTCACCAATAACGGCCAACACAGTCAACTCGAAGGACATGCCCTTGTTGCACTCAACATGAACGATGGAATACTAAAGCTATTTCATCCGGAGACAGAGAGCTCTACAGGACACATTGATGTGTACTACAAACCACGTACCTCCAATAACTGGCTCCAAACATATGATCTCTCGCCTGTTACAGGAGAGAACATACGTCACCGATGGCCTTCGGGATTTGCAAACCTCTTCAGCGTCATTAGCGCCGTTGAAAAACATCTCGAATCCATGGGAGAATACATCCCCCTTTTGGATTTGAAATTGAATCCGATAATGACATCTGCAGTACATTCTAGATTGCAGCATGTTTGCAGATAAACAATATTTTTTCACCACGCCACCTCGTAAAAAGGGTGGCTTTATTTTGTGTGAGTAGAGACCTGCCTGCCGGCAAGGCAGGGAATCGGTCACTCTCGTGGATATTGGGTAGAGAGAATCGGGGTCAAGTTTCTAAGTAAAATAGTCGTCCTGCGGGACTCAATTTTACAAAGAACTTTCTCCCCGGACTCAGCCCTTATTCGTCCCCCGGACGCGGGCTTCCGTCTTTCGATTCTCTTCCAATCAGATACAAAAAAGACCAGCGCGGAGCTGGTCTTTTTTGTATCTGTGCGGGTAGAGAGAATCGAACTCTCGTCCTTTGGTTGGAAGCCAAATATTCTACCACTAAACTATACCCGCAATTACCTATTTACCTGGGAATATACTGTTTTCATCCACCCGTGGATACGCCGAGATAGTGTAACACCAAAGTCAGGGTTTCCGCAACTTTTAACAAGTAAGTGTGCAGTACCAAATGGCAACTTACCACGTTTTATATTTTTCTTTTTCCTTTTATCGATTTGTGTTTTCCCAAATTGTGATTTAGGAATACCTGTACTTTGTGCCCAAAATTGTAAACAAGTCTGCATATTATTATCAGGATATATATGAATTGCAAGTTTAAGATTTTTTGTACTCAACCCACAACTATTTTTAAGCCACCTTATGGCAAGATTAATTACCTCTGGATTTGCATTAATAACACGAATAGAATCCTGTGATTTTGCTCCTTCCCCAATATAGACACCAATACCCAAAAGAAAGAGATCCCTTTCCGATAGATTGCCTATATCTACTCTTGCTCGCCTCTCTGCTTCTTGTAATGAAGATAATTTTTTCTGACGTTGTGCTTCCGCCGCCATCACCCTAGCCTTTCCTATGCGTTTTACAACTTCTTTATTAGGTGTGTATTCCATATCACACAACCAATCGCTAAGGGTCCCCCTAGCAACACCTGTCACTTTAGATATATCTGTATATGAGTACCCTTCCTTTCGCATGCTGAGTACTTTATTTCTTGTTGTTTTATTGTATGCCATAATTCCGAATAGATATATTATACCAGTGCGGAAATAACATGTATATACATGAATACACATCACCCAACAAAAAACCCCTTAACGGGGTGTTTTGTAGAGACCTTTTTAATATATCATGTCATTCTGAAATTTTTACAATTTTTAGCGAAACACATATATTTTCCTGATGCAATGCAAGCATTGCTGATAGAAAATAGATGAGTTGTAGCTGAAATTTAAAAACTTCAGTTGACAAGCATGTTTCTCATGCGATGAGATATTAAATAGGCTCTGGGATTACAACGCTGGTGCGTCTCCTCCTTCAGCTGGTGCTGCTGGTGCTGCTTCTTCGGCTGCTGGAGCCTCAGGAGCTGCTGGAGCCTCTGCTGGAGCATCCATTGCTGGTGCTGCCTCAGGAGCTGCTTCTGGAGTAGCCTCTGGTGCTGCTCCCTCTGGTGTTGTGTTTTCGTCCATAAAGTAAATTGCTTTACTGATAAATATTTTTATTATTCCTTCTTCCAAAAATAACAAAATCTTGACCGGCATTAAAAACGCCAAATCAAGTACCTGATCATAATATCCCTTTTATACGCCAAAAGCAACCTTGACGCAGTGAATATCTAGAATGGTGATTATACCTCTGGACCACCAATTTTCTCCCTATATGGATCTACTGTATCGCTATTGTCTGTTTGTATCCGAGTATTAGTAACTGCCACCGGAATATCGTTCTGCTGAATGCTCTCTATTTTTTTTACTACCTTGTCTATTCTACTTTTTGCTGTGTCGCCATCGATACCGAGTTCTTTCTCTATTTCAGAATTCACATTATCTAGCTTTGCCTCACCAGGGCCTTTTGTGGATGGAGGTGCAGGCACAACAAGAGGTTTCTTATTTTCCCCATCATTGATTGTTCCGTCCTCTCTAAATTCTAGAATGTTCTCTCCTTGCAACTGCCCTTCTTCTTTTGGTATCCCGGGAAGGTTGTTTGGTATCGGTACTGATTTTTGTTCTCGTTTTATTTCTTTGGTATTTCCTCCAGTAGCTTCCCTAAACTCTACTCTTACTTTTGAAAAAACACTTTGATTAATCTCAGTAGCGATCTTTGCAACTACATCATCTTCAATTTCTAAATGTTCAGATAATTGTTTTATATATTCATCACTCCTCGTTAGCCCGAGCATTACATTTCCTGTTTCATCTGCAACAATCCCTGATTCCTTTACACCAAGACCATATTTTTTCGTGGTTTCAAAAATAGCTTCAGCAGTTTCCATCGACAACAACGCATCTCTCATTTCCTGAGGGAGTTTGTTGTACTTTTCTCTTTTTTGTTCTTTGGTATATTGCATGTTATTTATCCGAATAGTGCTTGCCCCGCTCCTGTTGAAGTCCACTTTCCTATATTTACATAATTTTTCTCTTGTTCCGTTGTTAATATAGTTGCTCTGTCAGTACGTTTTAATATACCCTCTACAGCAGCAACAACGTCTGGCATCACAATCCCTTCATCTACCATTGCAGCAAGATGGTTGGGTGTGTAATTCATAACAATTTCAATATTCTTTTTCATGTCTTCTGAAGCAGCTTTCGCAAAATCTTTTGGCTTGATACCGTTAGGTCCCATAAGACGTTCAACCTCCTTTGGGTTTTCTGGAATAGAAGCACCACTGGCATCCTTTCCATCCCCAGACGCATCAACAAGTTTCTTAGTACGAGCTTCTTTCATTTTCTTCTTTGTCGCTGGCAAAATATCACTCTTCATAAGACTATCGAATTCTGACTGTCCCATTATTTCAATATCAGACATTTGCTCGAGTTGCTCCGGAGACAATTTCTCTTTTCTTTTCTTACTCATACCAGCAATGGTATCCTTCACATTATTTTCTGCCACACCAACCTGCCCTCGAGCTATATCAACAGCAGCAGCAGAGGCACCACTAGTAATTGTGGCATCTAGATTAGCGAGCGCATCTTCAAGTGTTTCCATGCCGTCTGTAAGCGGCTTATCTCGTGCGTCTTTTATCTTCTTTTTATCAATGTCACTCATGTCGCTCTTATCAATTGCCTCCATTTGTGGATCACTGAGGAATTGTGAGATCTTAACAATATCCTCTGTCTTCATACCCTTAGTGTCCTTGGTACCCGCGATCTCCTTTCCTGAAAGTTTTACCACAATATCTGCAACAGCTTTTTCGGCGTTATCTTTTGCATCTTGTGCTGCTTTAATCTGGGCAGTAGTACCTGGTCGAGCTGTTTCAGATGCTAATGTAGCTGTTGACACATCTAAGACTCCCCCGGCACTCGAAAGAGCTGCGGCCTGTTCCTGACTTGATATCTCCTCTCTACGTCGCCTTGCTCCTGCCTCTGCTTGAGCTCGGGTGTCACCACCAAATCCTCCATCTCCGATATCTTTAAGTGTTCCAGCAACCACCTGATCAACGCCTCGCACAACAGCGCCTGGAGCACCAGCAACAGCGCCCCCAAGACCTTCTGCTGTAGCTCTTGCTGCCCTTGCTGCTGTCCTTTTTGGACTTGCTGTATTCGAATCTGCTGCGTTTGCAACGCTATCTCTAGCTGCTCCAGCAACTCTAACGGCCGTCGCAACTCCCGGAACCCTCATGGCTAATCCTCCTGCGCCATCTCTTAAACTTCTACCAAAAGCTGGTGCGCGAGTAGCAACCGCATTGTACCCTGCCCCAACTCCCCTTGCCGCTAAGCCAACGGTATTTCTCCCCACAAAACCTCTCATCTTATTCCCTGCTTTGTTTGCGATAGTTATCGCACCCTTTGCTCCACCAATACTCATTGAATTTGCGAGATGTAGGGAATATATCAAAAATGCACTAACCAATACAAAATTCATTGCGACACCTACAGAGTTTCCAGTGATTAGTTGTGCAATTGATTGTCCCTCCACAAACCCACTCATAGCAGCAAACCCGGGACTGTTCACAACATTCATAACGAACCATAGTAATATGAAGAATGCAGGAGCGAAAAATGCATTTTTTAGAAGAAGGCTCCACCATTTAGTTGTAATATTAGATGTCGTCGGTAGAATATACGCAACAAACGCCAGAGGTGATAGAACCATCAAAAATACCAGCGAAACAAATCTCATTAAGAAAAACACACCAGCAGCAACAAATATAAATGTTAAAACTAACAAGAAAACCGATCCCATCATCATCATTACAAAAAGTTCAATCGGGTTAGCTATAGCGGCTGAAACATCAGCTTCTCCGGCTATATTTTTACTTGCTCCTCCTTTTTTAATATCATAAATAGTTGCAATTTTTGTAGCTCCCATAATCATCCCAGAAAAACCTCCTACTCCCTGACTTTCAATTCCAGATTTATTATAGAATTCTATAGCCAATATATTGGAGGAATCAATAACCGCCTTAGTAAAGAAGAGGCTAAAATTGATAAGTAAGGCAACAATGATCAACCGTTTAATTATTGTTTTGGCGTTATAATTTTCATTCCCTATGATCACTCCTATCGCTATGAAAAGGATTATAAATATAAATGACAGGTTCGCTATATCCCTAAATCCCCTCCAACCAATATCAATCGCACTGATACCTTTAGACAAGGCAACATTGGCGCCCCTTACACCGTTCTCGTCTCTCGTGCCATCTACTACCTCACCGTCGATGTGTTTCTTCATGTTAATCACACTAAAATCTACGGTGATATTCAGAAACTCACTCGATAACCATGTAAAAAATCCTATTGTTCTAAGTGTCGCTTCTCCAGACAACTCTATAAATTTGGTTGGAAGATAAAGTAGAGCTTTACTTCCCCAGGCCAACCCACTAGAACCATCGCTTTCTTGTGCAGATACACCCAAAGGAGCAAAAGCAAACATGCAAAGCATTAGAACAATTACAAATTGTGTGAGGAATTTTTTCATATATTACTCAAGTGGATATCCATATGCCTCGAATTCTTGTATGCGCATTCTTCTACCAACACCCTTACCAGAGTTTGAGTCATCGCGAAGCACACGAATATAACGCCCTTCGACATCAACATTTACCGTCTGTGGATTTTCAGGATATCCTGAAACTTCAATCACAGTAAAATTATGCGACTCTGCATTAAGTGGTGCGAGTTCATAAGTCATAGTATTTGAAATTTTCTTATCTGAAACAATAATGCGTATCTTTTTAAGTGTCTTTGTCCAGTCACTATCCGGGTTTGAGTAATGATAAATGGAAATCCTAGTTAGTTTATGTCTTTTGATAAGGTCTAACTCCCACCAGCCTGGAATAAGATTAACTACCTTGGCTATTGCAGATGACTTCACAGCAGTACTGAAGTTCCCGTTTAGTGCATACCTCGCAAGCCAATTCTCACTAAGTGCTTTAGATTGACTAGCCGTAGACTCAGGAGCATGAGACACCTTGTACGGTTTTGGATTGTTAAATCCAGTAACGATAACTTCTCCAAGTTGTAAGTTCCCGCTTGAATTTCTCTGAATCCTTACTGTTTCAGCAAAGAAATCTAGGTTATCTATTTCAATCGGCCCACCCCCATCTTTTGTCGTCACCGTCCTATCAAGCACCACTTTCCTATCACTATCATAAAATATAAGTTGGAAATCATCTCCAAGAGAATCCTTTGCTGTGTACAATCGACTATTGTCGTCTTCAGGATTTATTAATCCCGTACGTCTATAAATTGACACATTGCTTATTTTGAATTCCTCTCCTAGATTTACCTCCCACCAAGCATTATCGGACCCATCTTGTTGAGCAATCGCTAAGGTATTTCCACTGCTTGTTTGAGCTGCTATAATTTTTCCATCAACTGCTTCACTTGATAACTGAGGAGTCCCGTCAGAAGTTTCCAAAGTATTTGACTGATCTGTCTTTTTATTTTTGGATAGAGTGATTTCAGCTAAGACGCCTGGAGGAACATACGCTATAGAATCAAGATCAAAATCATAATCACCAATGTCTCCAAGACGATCTTCAAATGAACCTATATCGTCACCACCGAATGTAATACTGAACCCGGCGTCATGTAGTGTTGTCCCCTCAGCAAACAAAGAATTGGGTGCAGTAGGATCAATCTCCCTTACAGACTCTACATAATTATCTAGTCCAGACTCAGTCTCGCCAGTCGTGCTACCCGGCTTAGGACGCTTTTTAGTTACTCCGCCCAATCCTGTTTCAATAACTTTACTAATCAAAGTATTCGCCAAAGCCCCTATTATTTCGTTTAACTCATCTGCCAATTCCAATTGACTAATGTCACTCTTAAGAACACCCGCCAACTGTTCTTCTATTATAACTCCCGGAGTGACCACTTCCTGCTCAAGACATATCCTACCTGTAGGAGTATCCTTTTGGACAGGTCCTTCATCAACACCTGCTTCTCCCCACACGGCACACCTTGTTTGAGACAAAAATCCATTACCCCAACTGAGTTCTTTTTCCTTAACATACTCCTTTCCCATAATACGCAACGAGAGCTCCTCTTTTGCTTGTAAATACGAACCATAAGGATTATTGTTTGTTGTTACAGCAACCTTAAAGAACCCGTCCAGGTCTACGGGCCCATCTTGGAAATTATTTATAATAGTTTCTGCTGTACACCGATACCGATCTATATACCCCGGAGCGCCGTAATTAAAATTCAACCGCAACGCATACTTAATACTTAAATCAAAAGGCTCACATAAAAAACCATATCCTAGTTCATCAATAAACTGTCCTGTTATTTGATATCCAAGATCAGTAAAAAACTCTTGTGGATTTTGTATGAATGACGGTCCTCCTTCAAATCCACTGTTAATCCAGTTAACTGTTGATTGAGTAATGTGACGAAGAATTTGTTTACCAATTGCCCATCCTATACCGTCCAAACAATTTTCTTTTACATCTAGGCCAACTAAAGATTTTGATGCAATGGTATTAACGGCCATGTTCGTGCCATGGGTCAGAGCATTAACAGTGTCACCAACAGGCACAACTCCTAAGAGATTTGCAGCCTTTGCTGCTACACCTGCACCTGCTGCAGCTGCAGTTGTAGAGAGTACACTGGCGCATCCTCCAGCAGCACCAACCTGTGCTTCAGCATGTTTAGGAGCAACAAAAACAACATTTACTAAAATGGCAAATGTGATTCCCACAGCACTCACTCTCTTTATAAAGAGTCCTTGCATCCTCTATATTATATAGCTTGTTTCTAAATTGGGCTACGTGTGTTTTCCCCAAAAAACACATTATTTTTTACAAAATAATTATCCAACTTACTAAACACATCCGCAAACGAATCTACAGTAATTTCATAGGACTGAACACCTTGTACGGCACCTACAGGATCAGTAAAAATATTCCTCATACCTGTAATACTCGATCGCAAATTTGCAATCGTATTTGTAAGCTCAACATGAAGTGCCAGCGCTGTGGATGGAACATCCATCACAGTTAGAGCTTTCTGGAAATTGGAATACCCATCAATAATTGGGTCAATTTTCCCAATCTCGTCTTCATCATCTGTTTCGACTGCGCGTATGAAAATAATATACTCATTCTCAGAATTTTTGGGAGAATATTCTGCGATAGCATCTCGGATTGCACTCCCGTACTTCCGTATACTTTCCTCAGTATTGTCTTCTATGACAGAAAAATCGTTGCTATCAAAAGCTTTTTTGGGAGAATCATCAATAGTGCTTGTTATTAAACGATCTATAAACTCTCGTGACTCACTTTCACTTAAAGCCCCACCACTGCGTTCACGAATCAAGAAATATTCTGTAATAAACTGTTCGGAAAAAGAATCGGTTGTACTTCCCCCTACATATTCCCCTTTTTTAATATCTTCTGCAGTAATCAAATCATCGGGACCTGCAATAACCGGATTACGCCCTTGTGCAACCTCGTCTCCGTCATTTGTTCCATCGAAATCAGTGTCTGGTTTATTTGGATCACTCCCCCAGAGTGTCTCTTCCCAGTCTTTAAGGCCATCATTATCCTGATCAGCCTCTACAACCGCACTTAACACTTCATTATATATATAAGAATTCTGAATATTTGTGACATTGGGTTGTGATAAAAGCACATAGCCCCCAATAAGAACTCCAAATCCCACAACAAAAGCAAGAGTAGTTTTGATCATTACCCTATTATACTTCAAACTACTACTTATGCGCTATTTGAGTAAAAATATACCCGTCCTCATCTGAAGTGAAAACAATATCATTATCCCTAAACCACTTTGCTAGCTCGATTAGAGCAAGAGCTGATGCTTTTACATCTGCGATATACGGAAGCCAATCAATATTTTCATCTATGTCTATACTCTTTATAGTTTCCACAGCTTTTGCATGGTTGCTATATGTAGAAACAAGATCTTCATGCAATATTTGTGCCTCTTCAACCCCCTCAACTGAGGCTAAGTCCTCACTTACTTCACTATACTTATTTACTATAGACCCCAGAGCCATCAGCGTTGCTGTGGTCTGATTCTCTATAACGGCTGTAAACAAGGCGGTTTCATTTGATTCCCCTCCTAGATATTGGGTGATAATCTTGCCCATTATATTCCCATACACTCGTGCGGGATCAACAGGTTCTTGTTTTTGTAACAATACAGGTTCATCTATTTTAGGATTCTCTTTTGGCGTAGGTTTTCCAAACAAATTAGCAAAATACTCTGTAATGTCTCCTTGGGTGTCTTCATTTTCATAATCAAAACTATTCTGTGGCACCGAGTTTGGTGTTTGTGGATCTGTCCCTCGTAATCTTTCTTCGAAATCTGGGATCCCATCATTATCTGTGTCTAAAGTACGTTCTGAAACAACTACTTCTCTAGTATTTATAGCACTATCGTCCATAATGACGACTTCCTCTTTAATGCTACTAAAATTTGCAGCAAAAAGACTCAAGGAAAGAAGAACACCAACCACTGACACACTTATTAGGGTTTTTATTATTGTTGTTTTGTCCATATGCACGATATACTATAGCAATATATGATTGCATTACGCAAAATACTTTCTCTTATTATTACCATTGTGCTAGTTGCATCTTTTGCTGTTCCTGTACACGCCCAACTTCTTCTTCCTTTTGGTGGAGCAATCACAACATATCTTCCTGGTGGATGCTTTGGTGCTCCAGGACAACCTATTGCTACTGCAGTACAAATAGGTCCTCCGACATTCACACCTCTCATGTATATGTTTGGTGTCTCTACATCTTTAAAATTTGGCCCTCCCACACACCCGGGTCAGTGGCTTCTTGGGATGGCAGGTGCGTATGCACCTTGCATGATATGGGTATCTTGTGGAATTACTATATGCTATGTACCAAACCCACTTTTTCTAGGTGGATCTATAATCATCTACCACGGCTCCTCAGGTTTATAAGGTGATCTCCTCAGCCAATTTCTTCCAATCCTCAATAGTGAGRTTYTCWGCWCGAATATGTTGATCTAATCCTGMATTGATAAGCGCTTCTTGCGCTTTTTCTTTGTCTAAGGGYARATTRTTTGCGAGTTGTTTACGTTTTTGAGCRAATCCKCCTTTTACTAGRGMRAAAAAGTCACYYTCATCTATATCYTTAAAGAAATYYTTTGAAATRTCTKMGATTTTCAAYACAGCAGAGTCTACATTTGGTACGGGATTRAAYTGAGATGCCTTTACTGTTCGTATATAAGTAGGYTTWCCRTATACCTTCACRCTCATAGACAAAATACTYTCTTTTTYATCCTTYGCWATTCKATTTGCKACTTCTTTTTGAACCARMAGMACWATYAMTGARGGTTGTGTGTCRCTYGTAAGAAACTGTTCTATTATYTGTCCMGTAATRTARTATGGRATGTTKGCWAYWAGTTTRTAKKKGSTWGGRRKTAGRKTRTWRGRTKWARWATTTAAAATRTCTTCATGCAAGAGARTTAAYTGTCCTGACTTTATTGCAGTAACAAACATATCCTCAAGAATAGGAATCATGTCTTCATCTTTTTCAACAGCAACAACCTTCGCTCCAGTCTTTAAAAGTGCGCGAGTAAGTATTCCCTTCCCCGGGCCAATCTCGAGAACAGTGTCGTCGCTCGACACCCCACCAGCCTCGACAATATCATGAACGACTTGTGTCGACGTCAGAAAATTTTGTCCTAATGATTTTTTTGGTTGCATATTAATCCCAATAGACAGTGAGCAAATTACTTCCTCCCTCACTAGATTCCCCTACACTACCGTGATCTTCTATTTCGCACAAATCCGCAGGAATGTCCGCAAGAAATTCACTAGGCATTTGCATATCTCTTTGTCCATAAATAGTTCTTTGTGATGCATGTGACAAAAACAATTTGTGACGCGCTCGTGTAATCGCGACATAAAAAAGTCTGCGCTCCTCTTCTGCTTTTGCACGCGACTGTGCATTACTGTCTTCATCACGAGATGAGTGTGGAAACAATTCGTCTTCGAGTCCAACAACAAAAACATGATCGAACTCTAAACCTTTCGACGCATGCACTGTCATCATTTTTACTGCGTTTCTTTTTTCCTTTTTTGCTTGATCCAAACTATCTTGTTCACTTGCAAGTGCAACGTCTTCCAAAAACATTTCTACTCCACTCCCTCGATCATGTTCGTCATAACGCATTGCTAACGTTGCAAGTTCTTTAATATTTTCTAATCTCTCTGCATCTTCTTCAGTTCCATCTCGCAAAGATTCTTCCAGTCCACTTTCTTTCACAACATATTTAATAGTGTCACTTACTTTTTCCTCATCACTAAATTTTCTGATTCGTGCAAGAGAATTACGAAACGCTCGAACACGTTCTTGCATCGCAGGAGTCAAAGTGTCTTCCTTATTTGCTGCCACCTTTGCAACCGTTACTTTGCCAATTCCTCGGGGAGGAACATTTACAACACGTTCGAAATCGGAAAAACTATCTGGATTACGTGCAGCACGAATGTAGGAAATCACATCCTTCACTTCCCTTCTGTCATAGAACCTGGTACCCAGAACCTGATACGGAACATTACGACGAAGCATAGATTCTTCCAAAATACGTGACTGAAAATTGGCTCGATATAGTACTGCGATTTCTTTCGGTTCTGTGCCTTCTCGAATCATCTCTGCACAGTGTTGCGTTACAAATTCTGCCTCTTCTATTTCATTAAAACAAGCTCCGATCAATATCTTTTCTCCTCCAGATTTACGCGTGATTAATTCCTTTGGAACACGTTCTTCATTTTTCTCGATAATAGAGTTTGCGGCATCGAGAATATTTTTTGTTGACCTATAATTTTCTTTGAGAAACACAGTTTTTGCATTAGGATGATCTCTCTCAAAGCTCATGATATTTTTAATCGTCGCACCTCTCCAACTATAAATACAATTGTGTACAACGACATCATTCGCAATATAGTTGTGCACATTTTCTATATCAAGATCATACACTGGTCCTGAATATTTTTTCCGCGTAACTGACACAACTTCCTCCTCTACGATAACTCCTTTCTTTAATACAGGAATTACCATCGTCTCACGAATGTTTGTTGCAGGCTGAAACATCATTCTTATATCTTTGGTCAATAGAGCACTCCGCACAATTACGACACCTTCACCACAAATATTTTGTAGTTGTTTCGCAATGTCTTCTGCTTCTGCATAGTCGAGACGAGTGATTTCTAACCGCCAATCCTTATCCTTTCCTTTCCTCGTTTTAAAACCAGCATCATGTAACTGTGTTCGTAATTTTGCATCAGTAGTATTAATGGACACACGAGACAAACCCCATGGATGTACTAAACTTTTTCTCTTGTCACTAAACAAGGTCAGTCGAATACATACACGTCCACGTTCGGTGTTTCCTCGCGTTGTTCCTTGTGGAACATAGTGCGGATGACTGAGAGAAAGATTGAATTCTTCTGACAATATTCGCGCTCGGTCCTCTGTATCAATAGATGAAAATATTTTATTAATGTGTTTTTGTTCCATGAGCATATTTCGTCCAGACACATGAAACACGATCGTTGGAATACCATACTTCGTAGCAATCAATGTTTCCCAATATGAAGCTTCTTGTCGCGTGTGACACACCTTCAAAATCCACAATTTGTCTGCATGCTCTTGATTACTTCTAACAAGAAAACCTTTCTTATTAACTCCGCGTCGTGGACTTCGACTTCCCTGCACTAAACCTATTCGATATCCAACATTTTTCTTGTACATCAAATACACATAGTGATGAAACTCTCCAACAGTATCTGAAAAGCTTGCAAACATCATATGGTTTGGTGTTGCTGTGATTTTCTTTCCGGACTTTGTGACAATAGTAACCACATCACCAACATATTTGCGTGTATGCACCTTTTTAACACTAGATTCGCACACTAGCCCTCCCCCTGAAGCTACTGTCACGGACATCTTTTTTGATATGTTTTTAATCGCTATAGTCTTTTTACAAACTTGGATTTTAGTATTTGGTAACAAACACTGATCCGCATCTCCAACAACACAGATATTGTTGTGTCCTTCTGTAAGCAATGTACAGAGCTCATACTGAACTTTATTCGTGTCTTGATATTCATCTATATGAACATGCGACCATGCACTCTGATAATACTCTCGTACCGATTCATTGCCTTGCAAAAGCTTTACCGCACGGAGCAATAGGTCATCAAAATCAAGTGCCTTTTCTTTGGTGAGAATACCTTGATATGCTCGCCAAATATCTGTCAGTAAATCATCACTGTAACTTCCTGTTGCTTGATTAATAAAGTCATCAAAAGAAATCGCTTCTCCTTTTTTGCGAGAGATAATAGAAAGAAACTTTTTGGGTTCATAATTCTTTGGATCCAGATCGCACTGCTTGATCGCTCGTTTCATTGCTCGGAGAGAGTCATCACGATCAAAGATAGAAAAACTTTTTGTAAGTCCCAGCTTGTCTGTATGTGCTTTGATAATATGTATCCCCAATCTATGAAACGTGCTGACAAACGGACGCTCAACAAATCCCATTGGGACATTTAGAGTGTCATCTTTTGAAAGAAGGTCGTTTACCCTCTCTTGCATTTCATTAGCAGCTTTGTTGGTGAACGTGATTGCAAGTATTTTGTGAGGTGCAGTACCCTGCTTTACTAGGTGCAATATTCTGTGAGTGATTGTTCGAGTCTTCCCCGCTCCTGCTCCTGCAACTATTAAAAGAGGGCCTTCTGTATATGTAACAGCGTCTTTTTGTGCATCATTAAGTCCTTCGAGATAATTCATAGAGCTAGCATACCACAGTGTTCAAAAGAGCCATGACACTGACAACTATGTCATGCTGGTATACTAACAACAATGACCAATTCAAAAATAATTACAGCGACTGTTTGGGTGGGATTGATATCTATTTTCCTTTTCCTTGTCGGACTATCTTCGTCTCACGAAACAGTAGTGAACTTAGACACGTTCACTATGCCCTCAGAGCTAGTAGCAACAAATGTTACAGAGGAAAAAAATCCGGAACACTTAGAAACATCAGAAGCGACGAAGGGTAACACAGACGAGGCGATAGAAGTGCAAGAGGATTTGGATACTATTTCCTCGTCCACCTCTATCCCACCCATCAACAAAAGTGTCACTGAAACAGTTACAAAGATAGTTGAGGAGATATCAGTACCCAAACCAGTGACATTAATGACTACTACTGAAGTAAATACTTTGGCAAGAAATGCTCTAGTAAATATTTTATGTACATCAAAAGGTGGAGGGCTATTTGCACCCGCATCTGGAAGCGGAATTATTATAGATCCTCGAGGAATCATACTGACGAATGCACATGTTGCACAATATTTTCTCATTAGAGACTACCCAGCTCCAAACAGTATTACTTGTACAATTCGAACAGGTAGTCCCGCTGTAAATACTTACAAAGCTCGCCTAATGTACATCTCTCAAAATTGGGTAAACAACAATAGAACAGCTCTCACAAACACAGAGCAACTTGTAAATGGATCAGACGATTTCGCGTTGTTATTAATCACAGAAACGACAGCACCGAACTCTTCCCTACCAGAAAGTTTTAACTATATCGAACCCAATATTGAACCGGGATTGCCGACACAGAATACACCAGTGTTACTTGCAGGATACCCCGCTGGATTTCTCAGCGGAATATCAATACAAAGAGATTTATATGCATCGACTTCTGTAGTTAATACACGAGAAACTATTTCATATGATGCAACAGGAACCATTGATCTGTTTGCATTGGGAGGAAGCATAGTTGCACAACAAGGTTCCAGTGGTGGCGGTGTCATACGTTTTGATGATGGAAAACTTCAAGGAATTATTTCCCTTTCAACATCTGGTGAATCTACTGATGACAGAAATCTGCTAGCAATTAGCATTGATCACATCCGTCGAACACTTATTGCAGAAACGTTTGTCGACATGGTAGATATACTAAAGCCAACAAGTAATTTAATTGGTTTTGCGAATTCGTTCGATGAAGACATCCGGGAGACACTCACTGAAATTATTGTTACGGAATTAGATAGGTAAGAAAAAACAGCCCGGACAGCGTAAACGCGTCGGGCTGTTTTTTTGTTTTAAACTTTTGAAACCAAAAGTGTTTGAGTTGGGTACGCCATGCTTATTTCCTTTTCTTCAAATATTTCTTTGAGTCGTAAATTAAATTCGTGTCGTACATCCATGGACACTGTATACTGACTTGATTTCACATAATACACAATCTCAAACAGCAATGCTGAATCCCCAAATGATTTGAAATGCGCTCGATCAAATCGCACACCATCAATCGAACTCAGAATATTTCGCGCTATCAAAATAATATCTTTCATTTTTTCATTTGGTGTATCGTATGTCACACCTATTGAAGTGACGATCCGACGTTCTTGCATCTTTTTAAAATTCTGCACTCGCGTACTGGTGAGCTCTTGATTTGAAATTATAATCTCTTCACCTTGTGACGCTTGTATTCGTGTTGTTTTTATACCAATCTTTTTTACTGTTCCAGAATGTTCACCAACGACAATGTAATCCCCTTCTGAAAATGGTCGGTCAAAGTGAATTGCAAAAGATGCAAACAAATCTGAAAGTATTTGTTGGAATGCAAAAGCAATTGCGATACCTCCAATACCTAATCCTGCAATGAGTGAAGAAACTTGGACTCCAAGATTTGAAAGAACCAAGATAACACCAAACACCCAGAGAACCATTTTCAAAAGTTTACCTACATTTGCAAATGCAATTCGTGTTCCTTCGTCTGCATCTTTCCCTGCGTATTTTCCAATAGCATAATCAATCAAAATCTGAAGAGATACGATTGCATAATACACAATCCAAATTATCAAGACTCCATCTAAAAGAGACTTTACAGTATCCCCTACCGTAAGTAATAATACTGCAACATAAAATGCTAAGAAATAATAGAAGGGAGGTTTTAGAGTACTGAATATTGTGATGAAGGTGTCATCTATATCAGTTTCTGTACGTTCTGCCAATTCTGCGAGTTTTTTTAGAACTACATTTTGTAACACTCTGAGAATACTCATCACAGCGACGAGTACGACCAACGCTGTTATATACACAGCAAGACTGTTCCCTCCAAAGCTCACACTCTGTGCGTATGTCCAAAATGAATTAAATGATTCCATATATATAGTGATTACTGATAAGTGAAATATACCACGGGGTGGTGGTTTGTCGAGAGATTAAGCAAGATCATCCAACATTCTCCCACAAAACATCAAAAATTGATTTGAAAATATCAACCATCGGTGGAATAGCTATAACCACAGCCAAAGCATTCAATTCCGGACCAATAATAAGAATTTTGTCATCATAAATATCAATTGTGCTTTTGAATTTATATTTTTCGCCCAGATATTTAAATTCTCTAAGTAAACTAGAGTCACTCTGCACCCCAGCTGACCTAGAATCGTGCGATAAGAGTAATTTTGTATGGATATTCCTCAAAGCACGCTTTCGAATGAATCCCAACATAACATCAGGATCTATGTTTATAAACACATTTGCATTTCCAATGATGCGATAGCTCTTATCCCTATAATCATCCAACACCTCATTATAAAAAGCCTCTAGCTCTCTTTTTGACTGAATAAACCGCACTCCATAGGCCTTTGTTTGTGTCCCTTGTAGTTTCTCCAGGGCAGGAACTATTCTGATCAATGATTCAAGCTTGTTCTCATATAAAGAGACTAATTTACTTGGAGTCAGCGGGGTAAAAAATGTACTTGCTCCCCTCTTATATGAACTGACTATTGTCTTTTTGACCAAACCCTCCAAAATGGGATAAACAGTGGTCCTTTTCATATTCACCTCCTTTGCCAATTCAGAAGCACCTGAACCTCCCATCTTTAAAAGACCTGTATAAACGACTATTTCCTGCTCATTGAGCCCAAGATTGCCCAACAATTCCATCTTTTCATCGGTTTTCATGTTGTCATTTTTTTACGACATAATAATATTTATATTATATACCCCTTATTCTTGAATGTAAAGTAAATACGGATTGTTTAGAATACTTGACATTCTTTGATGTGTATGCTAGACTGTTGTGTAATAAAGTTCTTTAACATACGCCAACGTAAATCGCTTCGAGAGGAGCATAACTGAAAAGGAAGAGCGAATGCAAGCACTGCAAGATCTAATTGGTAAATGTATTGTCTATTCGGTGTTCACTCCGAACAGACTTACTGATAGCACAACTTTCAATGGTGTTCTAAAAGAAATAGACATGCACATGATAGCTATTGAAAGGGACGGTATAACATACGTGATTAATACAATGTCTGCTACATTCGAAGAAATCTATGAGGATGAATGACATGCATCAGTTTGGTGGATCTGATCAAAATCCACCTCTGTCCCAAGATGAGTGTCTTGGCTGATGAGCTCAAAAGAGCGAAACAGGAAGTTCTTTAAAATACACACCCGCTTCGAGAGGAGCATAACTG
>NVTD01000029.1 GCA_002401445.1 Candidatus Wolfebacteria bacterium
ATGGAACGGAACCTCAATAACAAACGCAAACGTAGATGATGACTTAACCATTTCTAGTTCAGGAAGTGTAGATAAGGGAGCTCTACAAAACTCGGGAACGCTTTCATTTGATTGGGTTGATTCTGAAGTAGCTAATGACATCACTATAGACTCATCCAATGTAGTTACCGCACCTTACTTCGTTGCTGATGACGGAGCTGCAACCTCTACATTTGCTGGTGGACTTACTATTGAAACCTCTGGATTTGTTTATGATTTTAGTTCGGGGAATGTGGGGATTGGTACAAGCACTCCTGGTTCACTCCTAGAGATCTACAGCACAGCTCCATACATCACTCTCAACAATAGTACTGCGGAGGACTCAGAAGGTGGCAGAGAATCAAAACTCATTTTTGATGGTATTCAAAGTGGCGGAGAAGCAGCCACATTAGGTGAGATAGAGGTAAACCACAGTGGTACGGGTGATAATACTAGAGGTCAAATGTTCCTACGCACAAATGATGGAACTACTTTACAAGACCGATTAACATTAGAGTTTGATGAGGATATCACATTTGGATCATCAGCACTTGGTGCAAAAGTGATTCTAGTTTCTGGAGCACAGAATAAGCAGGCCTACCTGCAAGTCGACGACTCAACGGCTGGCTCACTCATAATGAGTACCGTTGGAGCACAAAATATTGAATTCTGGTCAAATAATGGGAGTAACCAAAATGTGGTGATTTCTTCAACTGGAGAGCTCGGAATAGGAAGTAGTACTCCTGCAGTTCCGTTAACTGTAACAACCAATCCTACATTTGGCTCCAACGTACCCGTCGCTTGGCTTCATAATGAAGGTAATGCTGCCAATCGAGATGGAACAGTTATTTCTACCTTACACACTGATACTGACGTACTCGATATACGTTCTGGCAATACTGCATGGGACACGGGTACTAGTTTGATGCTTGTAGAAGGAGGAGGTAATGTGGGCATCGGAACCACATCACCATACGCACGACTCTCAGTTGTGGGTGAAATAGTTGGCGCATATTACACAGCCACCACCACCGCAACCTCAACCTTCGCCGGAGCAATAGATGTAACAGAAGCAAATGCAACATCAACCTTTGCACACGGTATTGATATTGGAACAGGATGTCTTGCGGTTAACGGAACTTGTATCGGTGACACTTCTGGCTTCTTCGACACCGCAGGTACAGGACTCACATCCTCAGGATCTACCGTAAACGTCATAGGAGGAGTAGGTATTACAGCAAACGCAGATGATATTGCACTAGACGGTACAGAGATAGACGCTATCACATGGAGTGATGGAGTAAATGCATCTAACATATGGACATTTGATGTATCTGGTACAGACACTACCGCTACCTGGGGATCAGCACTCCTTACTCTATCAGGAGCACTAACAATTAACGGAACACTATCTGGAGTATCTGCTCTAGACTCTACAACCGAAACAACAATCGAATCTGCAATAGACACACTCGGTAACCTCACCAGTGCAAGCGCATTGGCAACAGTAGGAACGATTACTTCTGGAGTATGGAGTGGTACCGCACTAGTAGACGCAAAGGTAGACAACGACATCACGATTGATTCATCGACTGTGGTGACTGCACCGAATTTCATCGCAGACTCAGGAAGTGCAACAAGTACATTCGCAGGGGGGCTAACAATCGAAACTTCTGGATTTGTTTATGACTTCTCGAGTAACAATGTTGGTATCGGAACAACAACACCACGCGTTAAACTAACTATTGATGGTGCGACTGAAAACATGGGATCAGTCACTGGACCAGTAGCAATGGATCAAGGTGTTGCAATATATCCAAACTTAACTGGGTCAGGACAACACACAACAAACGGCACTGCAGCAGTTATGATGGTTGCATCAGACACTAACTCATTTAGTACAGGGATTGATCAGACAGTATATATTGCGGGAGTTAACTCTAACTCCGATGTGACCAACAACAATAGCGGTCAAACTTCCTCCGTACTGATTTTTGGAGAGGCAAATAATTTACGTAACGCAGGAGATAATAAAGGCCTAGTGTTGATTGCTGGTAGCACATCATCACACTGTATTACCTCTGGTGGTGGTATTAGCCTTATTGGTGATTGTTCTAATTTGTATCTCAGTCATGGTGGCGGAGTAGGAAAGGGACATGTCATAGGGGATCTCGGTGGTCTGTACAATCAAAGCAGTGGCACTGGGTATAATGCTGCAATTGGACGAGCAGCAAGTGTAAACGCAAATTCAGGAGGTGCAACAGGGCAAGGAAATGTAGTGACAATTGGAGAGGTTACTGGAGTCGTTCGAACATCGGATGAGGAGATTCTCACCATCGGAAAATACTCAGGATCAGCAATTACACTTTCAGGAGATAACAGTCTCACAATCACAGGCAACACTGGCCGCACAAACATCGCATCTGGGTATGAATTCGGCGGAGGTAGTCGTGGAACCAATTCAATCTTCCTAGAATTCAAAGACTTCGAACCTCTGGAGCGTCTTGCTACAGGAAATGCATTTGGTATTGGTACATCAACACCTCTTGCACAGTTAAGCGCATCAAGTACTTCACTTGTTACAGCGATCTTTGATCAAAGAGGAACTTCAGACATTTTACAAGTACAAGATTCTGGAAGCACAGTATTTGTTGTTAAGGATGGAGGTAATGTAGGAATCGGAACCACCACCCCAGGCTCACTCCTATCTATAGAAGGAATCGCAAACTTCACCACAGCAACTTCAACCTTCTACGGTAACGGACTCAACATTACTGATGGATGTTTTGCGATTGGTGGAACTTGTCTACCGTCCACTTCATTCGACGGAGGTACAATAAGTAATGTAATTCTAGGACCAAACGGTTTAGTAAGTGCTCCAACATATTCATTTAGTAATGATACAGACACTGGACTATACATGCCTTCAACTGGATGGGTTGCACTTGCAGCAGGTGGAACTCTTGCTCTTCAAGCGGATAATGGTGGAGTATATTTTGGAGCTGGAGTCGCACGCGCTGGTCAAATTACGTTAATTCCGGGTACGGAGTCGGCACCACTATATACTTTTGTCGGCGACAACGATACTGGTATTTATTCACCGAGTGACGAAACAATTTCATTTTCAACAAATGGTTCTGAGAAAGTACGAATTGTCTCCTCTGGTAACGTAGGAATCGGAACGACTTCTCCATATGCAAAACTAGCAGTTGCTGGGGAAGTTGTAATGGATTCGTTTAACGCAACTTCAACCACGGCTACATCTACTGTTGCAGGTAATTTGCAAGTAGACAACAATCTCCAAGTCGGGGAAGGATCAACTCATATTTTTGGAACAGGCACCTCAACATTTGGTGGGGGTATAACAAGTGCTGGATTCGAATCTACAAATGGTTTGACAGTTTCAGCAGGCACCACTAATTTAGTCAACCTTATTCTAACCGGAACAATTACAGGTTCTGATGTTCTTTCAGGTACATATCTCGTTGCCTCATCGGCATCCGCAACCTCTACATTTGCAGGAGGTCTGACTGTAGATGGAACTAAATTTGTTGTTGACCCAGATGGGGGACGAGTAGGTATTGGAACAGCGAGTCCAGCTTACAAATTGCAGGTCGAGGGAGATATACGTGCCACAGCGGGGAACATTAGAGTGACCAACGGTGGTTCGGCATCTGGTTCGTCTATGTATTCACCGGCAAGTAATGAGTTAGCATTTAGTACTAACAGTTCAGAGGCCCTACGCATAGATTCATCTGGCAACGTAGGTATTGGAACGACGACACCAAATGCAACATTGAATGTACACACAGCAGATGGCGGGGCTATGATTCCAAGTGTAAACGCAGATGATTTAGTTATCGAGAATAATGGTAATACTGGACTAACGATCTTCTCACCAGATGCAAGTAATGCTCAAATCTTTCTGGGTAGTCCATCAGACACTGATGCAGGATTACTTCGATGGAATTATGATGCAAAATTATTAGTTCTCGGAACAGAACAATCAAGTGGTGAACTAGCTCTACGAACAGGTACGGGTAGTGAGGCTTTACGTATCGACTCTTCTGGAAACGTTGGAATCGGCTCAACCACTCCCGGCTCACTCCTATCTATAGAAGGAATAGCAAACTTCACAACTGCAACCTCAACATTCTACGGTAATGGACTAAATATTGAAGACGGATGTTTCGCAATCAATGGAACATGTGTTGGAGGAACCGGATACAGTGCTGGAGACACAATACTAGTCGCTGATGGTGCGCTCGGTTCCCCAGGGCTAGGATTTCAAACTGATCCAGATATCGGACTCTACAAGCCAGGAGAAGGTGATATTGGCATCACAAGTGGCGGAGCTGTACTCGCACGATTCGTTGGTAGTGGAGGTAATCAATTACGTATTGTAGATGGATCAGTCTCTGCACCTGGATATGCATTCCTTGGATCAGATGGATATCAGAGTGGTTACTGGTATCCTGGCTCAGGAGACACAGCAATTTCTGCAAAAAGTTTAGAAGTGATTCGATTCAAAGATGGAGGTAACGTAGGTATCGGAACCACTTCACCCTGGGCACATCTGTCAGTAAACCCCAACGGAATCACCGGCCCATCATTTGTAATTGGCTCTTCAACCAAGACTGACTTCATTGTGACGAATGGAGGAAATGTGGGAATTGGAACTGCTGTGCCTGAATATACAACTGAAATAGTAGGTGGTTCAAGTGGTGTTACAACTAAAATTCTAGCAATTCGTGCAAATGGGACGGGTAACAATACAGGTAGCACCCTGAAGTTCACTAACTCTACTGGGGGGTCTTCGAACATCGGGTCGGAAATAACATCACTTAGAACAAACGTATCTAGTTCAGGTGATTCAGATTTGATATTTAGTACAACTGCTGGGTCTACAATGACAGAACGGCTAAGAATACTGGCCGACGGAAACATCGGTATTGGAACGACAACACCAAACGCAACACTGAATATTCACACAGCAGATGGAGGAGCCATGATACCAAATGCAAACGCAGATGACCTTGTAATAGAAAATAATGCTGCTACTGGTATATCAATCTTGAGTTCGGACAGCTCTGGTTCTAACGTGTACTTTGGTTCACCAACTGACAATTTCGGAGCGCGTATAAATTGGGACCACGACGATGACTTGATGATACTTGGTACGGCCAACTCTGGGGCGTCATTACGATTTGATTCTGGCTCTGGAGTTGAAGCAATGCGCATCGACTCCTCCGGCAACGTCGGTATTGGAACCACGAGTCCAAGTCAACTACTCGAAGTTAGTGGTAGCAGCCCTCAAATAAGTTGGCTAAATACAGCATCAAGTAATAAATTGTGGAAAATTGGAATGAGTGGCAATGACTTAAGATTAACTGAAACAGGAGTAGCGGATGTTATGTCATTAGAGGCTGGTGGTCAAGTAGGTATTGGGGTTACTTCACCTGACGAACTCCTACACGTAGAAAAGGACCAAGCAGACGGTACAATAATCCACGTCGAAAATGAAAGCACATCAGATCTTGCATTTGCTGGAGCGGACTTTAAATCAGACGGATCAGCAGGATTCCTCTACAACTACGGCTCAGGATATTCTGCAAACATTTTTGGTACCACGCGAGCAAATAGCTTCGTGTTGGCATCGCAAGGAACTGATGATCTAAGGATCGGATCAATTGGTGATGCAAACCTTATCTTTGGACAGAACAATCTAGAGGTCATGCGAATCGACACCGATGGACAAGTGGGTATTGGAACAGCAGCTCCAAACAGACTATTAACACTATTCCAGAACACTGGAACTGTGACAAATATCACACCACTTCGTATTCAAAACGATGGAGCAGGTGATTCAGGTATTCAATTTCAAGTTGGTGGTGCACAGGACTGGTCTATAGGAATTGATAACTCTGACTCGGATTCGTTTAAGATTGCACCAAGTAATGATATTTCTGATGGTCTTGAAGTTATTACTATACTGACGGGTGGCAACGTTGGTATTGGAACATCGAGTCCTGCGAATCCACTAAGCATTGAATCAGCGGCATCTGATTTGTTAAACCTCAATAACTCTAACAATGAATCTACATTCTCTGGCGGGGCTACTAAGGTTGGGATTGATGCACGAATTGGAGATGACAACTTTATCGGTTCTCTTGATTTTAGACATAATGTAACAGACTCTACTGCTACGGACTTTGTAATTCGTTTAGACGCAGGAAGCAACAGTAACAATGACAGATTCTTTATCGATGGTGATTCTGGCAACGTCGGTATCGGAACCTCAACACCAGGAGCTCTTTTGCAAGTAACTGGTGCAAGTGCAGAACAGCACATAACATCAACGAGTGGTGACTCAAGCCTTATTATTGGAGATAAAAATGTTGCAACGTTTGGGTTGAAACTTCGATACGATACAAGTGAGGGTGACGTATACTTCGACAATCAATACGACAATAATTCCGGAGATATATTTTTCCGAACAAAGACCTCTGGAACACCGGTAGACGCATTGACAATAACTGGTGCTGGCAACATTGGTATTGGAAGCACAACACCATGGGCATTACTCGCAGTAAACCCTAATGGAATATCAGGCCCCTCATTTGTGATCGGTTCTTCAACCAAGACTGACTTTGTGGTAACAAATGGTGGAAATGTAGGTATTGGTATTGCTGCTCCAAGCTTTGCTCTAGAGGTTGTTGGGGATGGAAGTTTCTCCACAGACCTCACTATTGGGGATGACATTCTATTGGGAGATAGTCTCTTGCACACTTCTGATACGGATACTTTCCTCGATTTTAATGATGATCGAATACAACTAACGGCTGGCGGTGTTAACTTTATGGATATCCATGAGACCACTCAGGATATTCTCAAAATAAATGGAGACGCTGCAGATATTGATTTACTCGTGAGTGCATCAGGAGCAACAAACGCTTTGTTTGTTGAAGGAAGTTCTGGCAACGTCGGTATTGGAAATACAGCTCCAGGGAGAGAACTTGAAGTATCTGATTCCGCGTCTAATGCAGAAATAGAAATTTCTACTTGGAGTACAGGTGATACTAATACCTCTCGATTGGTACTTTTGAAATCCTCATCAGCAACAATCAATACACTATCAGCAACCGCAGCAAACGAAGATTTAGGAAGTATTGTTGCTCAAGGGGTGGATACAGGTTCTGGTGTCACTGAAGCAGCTAAAATTCTCTTTGAAGGAGACGCTGCCCCAGACGGAGATTCAGTCCCAGGGAGGATTTCTTTCTTCACTTCAGATTTAGATGACGCTGGTACTCCAACAGAAAGAATGAGAATAGATGATGCTGGACGAGTAGGTATTGGAACAACTGACCCTAATAACCTCCTCCACATAGAAGTAGCTGATTCAATAACCAATGTAGTAGTCGGTGGTTTAAGACTTACACACATAACATCAGGAACAGCCGCGGCTTCCTTTGGAACAGGTATTGTATTTGAATTAGAAGGAGCTGACGGTTCAAACCTTAGAGCAGGTAATATTGATTTGATTTGGACAGATGCTTCTACAGGAGCAGAGGACTCAGCCATGATCTTCAGAACATCTGAAGGTGGCGCTGTAGCTACAGAAAAACTCCGCATCGACTCCTCTGGCTTTGTCGGCATTGGTAGTTCTACACCAAATGCTCGACTGACAGTTGCAACACCTGCAGCTTCCGGAACTGAGTCTGCTATCGAGTTGGTTAACTCCACTGGAAGTGAGTTCCTAAGAATACAACGTGCGGGTTCAAACGCGGTCATTGAAGCGCGTTCAGCATTAGTTATAGCGTCAGATTACGATAATGACAGTACTGGTGCTGGATCACTAATTACCTTTGAAATTGACGCTACAGAGTTTCTACGCCTGGAGGCCACTGGGTATCTGGGTATCGGATCAACCACCCCAGGATCTCTCCTATCAATAGAAGGAGTAGCAAACTTCACAACAGGAACATCAACGTTCTACGGAAACGGGATAAATATTGAAGACGGATGCTTCGCAATAAACGGAACATGTATTAGTGGTGGCGGAGGAGGAAGTGGAGCATTCACCTCAGCTGGCGGGTTTACAACACTTGATACTTCATCAGATAATGTAGGTATAAATATTGCTAGTCCAGAAAGCAAACTGCACATTGTTGATTCAGGTGATTCAGGACAATTGCGACTTAATCAGTCAGGTGACAACGATGCAGTACTTGGGTCTGGAACAAATTACTTTAAGATAGGAGTTGGCACCGCAGGAGCAACTGTCGCATTGACTATCACACACTCAAATGCATATGTTGGTGTGAGCACAACAACCCCTTGGGCACTACTTTCAGTAGAACCAGACGGAATCTCTGGTCCATCATTTGCAATCGGATCTTCAACTAAGACTGACTTTGTTGTGACTAATGGGGGAAGGGTGGGAATTGGAACGGCGAGTCCTACTGAAACTTTCCAAGTTTCTTCTGCCAATGCTACCATCGCAGAATTTACAGAAACTGGAGCGTCAGCAGGTACTGTTGTTATTAGGGGATCCGAGGGGCAAAACTCTAGATTAAATTTATTTGCAGATCAAAATGACGATAGTGCTGATGGATGGGGTATATCTTCAGTAGCTTCAGACAATAGTTTGAGGTTTAAGAATGTTGCTGTTGGAACAGATACACTGACGTTAGATAATGCCGGCAACGTGGGTATTGGGAATACACTACCAGGGCACGAATTTGAAGTATCTCAAAGTGGTAGTAATTCTGATATTGAAAGTTCAGCGTGGAGTACTGATAATACACACCTAGCGCAACTAGTATTACAGAAATCAAGCTCTGCTACTATAAACACATTAGCTGTGACTGCTGCTGGAGAATCCCTAGGACGAATTTTAGCTCGTGGTGTAGACACAGGGAGTGGTGTTGCTGTCGCTGCTTCCATTATATTTGAAGGAGATGCTGCACCTGATGCGGATTCAGTTCCAGGAAGAATTATATTCGCTACTTCCGACGCAGATGACGCTCAAACTCCAACAGAAAGAATGAGAATAGATGATGCAGGCAACGTCGGTATTGGTACAACATCCCCAGACCAACTTCTCACAATCTCAAAAGCGGGGAGTGCTGGTGGACTTTCTATCGAGAGAACCGATGGATCACCAAGTGTGTTTACACTACTTAATATT
>NVTD01000030.1 GCA_002401445.1 Candidatus Wolfebacteria bacterium
CAGAGAAAGATTGTTCATTATTAATCTAATCGTTCAGCTTAAAATAAGCTGCAAAAATAATAATTTAAAATGTCAATAGGTTTCTTTACTTTATTTTTAAAATATTTATATTTGTTTGTATGAAATTAGCAATAACTACAAGAACACATACAGGGTTCACACATATTACAGATTTGACCTATAAATCATTGATTGATTATAGTGAAAAATGCGGTGCAGATTTTGTAAAACTAACAAAATCAGTTGATAATGTAGACTCAGATGGAAAGTCTCACTATAAGGTTTTAAATAATTATGATGCATTGGAAGAATATGACAGAATCGTACATTTGGACAGCGACATTTTAATTTCCAAAAACTGTCCTAATATCTTTGAACTTGTTCCAGAAGATAAAGTAGGAGTAGTTTATGAAGATAAGGGAACAAGAATTGAACATAGAAAAGAAGTAATGGAAAACATCCAGAAAACATTTGGAGATATAGGTTGGACACAAGGATACCCTAATACGGGATTAATTGTCGCATCAAAACAACATCGAGATATCTTTAAAAAGATAAATGGAGAGTTTTATAATGGATGGGGTGAAGATTGTGCGTTAATTGGATATAATATTGTAAAATATGGATTTGATGTGTTTGAATTGTCGTTCAAATGGAATCATATGGTCTGCTTTGCCGAAGAATGGAATGGAAATCCATTTAGATTTGATTCTCACATAGTCCATTATGCGGGAAGTGGTGTATTTGATGAACACCTATTTAGAGAAGGAGACAGAATATCTCAGATAAAACATGATGTTAAAACATATGGAGATTTAATCTTAGGATACTAAGATTATGACTAATTTCGGATATCTTAATGAAAGAAGAAATAAATTTCTTAAAAAACAAACACAATTAAGAATCAGGTATGAAGATTTATCAGAAAGAGAAAGATACGAAGTTGATAATGAATTCAAAAGGATAGACAAGAGTGCGGATGAATTTTTTAAAATTGCACATAATATAATTGACACCGTAAAACATATTAATAAAGAACCAGAAATTAAAATCTATATGTATGGTTTCGAATGTCCTGACATAAGTAAAGTTAAAAATAAGGAAAAACTATATAATAAAATAATGGAACAATTCTCAGAACAATTAAAAGAATGGTTAAATATTTATTAGTATGGAGAATAACATAAAAAGAATAAAGGAATTAATAAGATACCCATTAAAAGAAGAGATGGAAATTTCTCCAGAATTTAATTATGAGAACATTTTTAAAAGTTGGAACCGATCCAGAAGATATGACCAATCACCAATCATATTTGGTAATGAAGTTCAATGACTTAGGGGGTGAGTCTAAAGAATTAATATATTTTTTTCTAATGGTTGATTCAAATGAAAAATTCATAAGTTCTACTATGAATAGAGAAGAATCAAATAAATATATCCCGAAATCAATACAAAATCAGAGATTAATATTACCAAAAATAAACGACTCATTTAAAAAATTAATAGAAATGGAAAAACCAATAAGATTTTTAATGGAAACTGATGAAGTTTTAACACAAGAGGGATTAAAAAGATTTGAATCCTTAATTGAAACAATAAAAGAACAAGGGTATAATTTAGAAAATAAAGGGACAAGACCAGATGGAAAATACTTTTGGACATTTAGCACAGAATCACAAGAAGTATTGGGTGAACAATATGAAAAAAGATTCTTTGAATTAAAAGATAAAATAAATAGAAAGAAAATGTTAGAAGAAGGAAAACCATTTTCTGAAATGTTAAGGAATAGAAAGAAAGGTTTATTATAGGATGAATTGTTTAATTTTGGGCAACGAAGGTTACTTAGGGTCATTTTTACATGAAAACTTAAAAGATGTAAAAATAGACACTCTTAGAGTAGATGAAAACGTCTATGATAATGGTAAGAAATATGATTATGTTATAAATTGTATTGCAATAGCAGATCTTGAATATTGTGAGAACAACAAAGAACAATCTGATTATGTTAATAGAGATTTAATAAATGATATTGTAAAATATTATCCAGAGAGTAAAATAATACACTTTTCCTCTTATTATGTTTATGATCAGTCAGGTTTTTGTTCTGAGACCTCACAGACAACAAGAAAATACAATTACTGTAGACAAAAACTTGAATCTGAAGAGATATTAGGTGATAAACATGTTTCCTTTAGACTAGGAAAACTATTTGGTCATGAGAACCTTAACAAGAATGAAAGGGATAGATTAACTGAACATGTCATTAAGAGTGATAAATTAAGTCCAGATAACGTTTTATTTAACCCTACCAGTCTAAAACAAGTATTAAGGGTTGTGGAACATGAATTAAAGAATAATGACTTAAATGGTGTTTATAACCTGTCTAATAATGGTTTTTCTACCCATTATGAATACTCTTGTTATATAAATGAGAAACTAGGTGGTAAAAAGACTGTTGAATTATCTCCAACCACTAAGAGGATATTTCATAACTATGATAGTTGTCTTATGAGTAATCACAAGTTAAATAAAGTTATAAATTTGGTTGATTGGAAAGAGGATATGGACTCTTATTTAGAAATAATAAAGGAAAAATATAAATTATAGTTTTACTGAATATTTAATACCTCTATAGATACCATAGAAAAGAAATAATATAGGAGTTTCAGCACTTTTCATTACAATAATTTCAGTAATTGATATTATTCCTATTGTGACAATTGTCCAATTAATATTTAAATTTTTCATAATTTCTAGGTTTGAATTAATTTTATATCCTTAAATCCCCAAGTTTTAGATTTGTATTTATCTTTATAGATATAAACCTCAGTTATAGAGTGTTTTCTTAAAAAGTAACCCACATATTCTAGAAAGTATTTACTGATTATTTCATCATAACCCGGACTTGATACCATATTTCTAGATTTGTATTTATCAGAATGTTGTAATAAATTTATTCGTAGAATAAAGGAACCACCATAAGTTTCTAAAAAATCATTATATCCATATCCATTACTTAACCATTCATTTTTAAGTAAATAATCAGCAATCTCCTTTACAATTTCGTGAGTTAATTTCATAATTTTAAATATTTAATACAATTTGTGAGTATCAATATTAGTATATGTTTTAACTAATTTTCTTATATCTTCACCCACTTTATTGGACATATTTATTCTATCTTTCATATCCATATTTTCATTTTCTTGAAGTTCCCACATTTTATCCATTAATACGGACATAAATATTTTAATTCCAGATCTAAAACCCTCATCAGTGAAATTTGGTTTAGCTCCACTATTAACTTCAAATTCTAAAATAGTATCCCCTATTTCAGATAAAATCGGACTTAGTTTTTTTCCTATCATGATTTTTAGTTTTTATTACTATACTAATAGCAGCAAATATAATTTCATAATTTCTATTTTTTAATTCCTTTATCCACAATTTCAGTTAATTCATTTTCAGTTATTGTACAACATATAATATTATCAGTTTCATTAAGATAGACACTATAACCTTGTCTTACAAGTGATACAATTAATTCATTAACATAATCTTCATTAAGAATTTCTATTTTTAGTTCAAATTTTTTCATTAGTTATTTATTTGTTTGTTAATATCATTATTTTATTAATTTTAATCCTTCTTGTAACCCCTTTTCCAAACATTCTTCATAATTAAGGTAAGAATCTACCTGAGTCCTTTTACCATAGTGTTCACTAAGTATTTGACAATTATATTCATAATTTTCTGGTGAAGAAATAGAGTAAGTTGTTATCTCCACATGAATGTTATGTTTTTCTCTTAACCATTTGAATGATTGTTGGTATAATGGGGGCAGCAATTGCCCATTGTGGTAATTTGGAATTTTTATGTTCCATTTTATATAACAAGGGTCTTTTCTGTTGTTCTTTAGTTAGTGGTGTATTATTATAATTAATAACAAGGATTTTGGATTGGTTTTCATAATGACCAAAACATGGTTCATCAAACCCAAGTTTTTTTAATTGTTTTGCTTGTGTATATTGTATAAATTCCTTTTCCATAATTTCTAAAATTTTAATTATTATTGTACAAAGATAACCATAATATTTTTTGGATCTTGAGGATCTAAGACACCTCTTTCTATTGATTCTTTAAATAAGGTATAACTGGGATCAGAACATTCACATAGGGAAGTATGACCACAGTAACAAATCCCAAATCCAGGTTCATCCTCATTGTTTTTTGATTCTTCTCTAAGTTTTAACCAGTCTTTATATTCTTCTGATGGGTCATTATCATTTTTAATATCCCACCACCATTTTGGTCTGTCAAATTTACTTATTTTTTCACCCCATTCTATAATTTCTTCTCTTGATAGAACAGTATCCTTAATGTCTTTACCATATCCTGGAGAAATGGTTTCATAATCAACCTGAACTAGGTAATCACCAGTATATAATCTTGTTGGTATGTTTAATATTTTCATTTTTATTTAATGTTTTTTATAAAGATAAATAAAACATTAAGAAGAAAATGGTTGGAAAGATACTAATTATAGAGATTAATAATTATGATAATGTGTACACTCTTCTTTATTAATCCATTTTTTATACCTATCTAAATATGATTCTGCTTCATTTATTGTTTTAAAATGTAATTTACAATGAATTGACCTATTTTCATTACCTTCACCAATTGATAATCCATTTATTGCATTCGGATCAATAAAATAACTCCACTCTTGTTTTTTTTTAACGATAACATATCCTAAAAATTTAAATCCATTTGTTTCTAATAATACTTGTGGATAAAATTTTATTGTCCCAGATATAGGTCTAAAACCACTGTCTTTAGACAGTCATAATGGTCATTGGACTTCCAGTNCAATTCCATTACAACCTACGGAATTTGTTCCGTAGTATTTGAGTTTTATGGTATCAAAAGTCCATTTATCAGATGTATATTTATCTGGGTTTATAGTTATTTTTTTTATTTTATACTTTCTAAGAATTGAACCTATATACTCAAGAAAATACCTATCATAATATTCTATATTTTTATCCCAACTACACCAAGGTGTTTTTGAAAACATATCTTTTGATTTTGGGGATACAGTGAGATAACGACATTCAATGTTTATTATAAGTTCATTATCTTCAATAAATAGTTCTTGTACTCCGTGTCCTATCCAATCATTCTTGATTAGATATTCATGAATCTCCTTTTTTACAATTTTTAAATCAGTCTTCATAATAGTATTCTTTCTTTTTAGATGAACGGTTGCGAGTATTAAGTAATGATATAGTCAACCCAGTTAGTGTTAAACCAACACCAGTAAAGAATACGGGGAAGTTCGATTCTCTTGAATAATAGGAACTATAACCACTATTGTAAGAGGTACTATTCATATGAGTTGCTGCTAACATGGTAACGAGTCCAACTCCCATTATAATAACACCTAATTCAAATCTCATGTCTTTTCCTTCATTATCTGGATTAGATTCCTTATAAGTCTGTGACTTACCATAATATGGATTATATACAGTATATTTATTATATCCTATCTGAGAATAGGTATTAAAGGATAATATTAATAGTAATAAAATTGATGTTATAGTTTTCATGATTTCTTAGTTTTTAAGTTATATTGATCTAATTGTATCAATAGACCAATTTAAGGATTCGTATTTTCTTATGTGTCCCACGCTTATCTCTTTTATATTGTGTTTATTTAATATTGGACTGAGATAATTTAACAAATATTTATCATATTTTTCATATTCTTGTTCAAGTATCCATTTATCACGTAATCTACCCCCTTCTCCTCTTTTACTATGTAAGAAATAACTTCTACTTATATATTCATTATAGAGTATTAATGGGTCATTTATATTAACCCATGAACTTTTGTCCAAGTATTCCTTTAAATCTTTTTTAAATTCTTCTGTCATTTTACAAAGGTAAGAATAATATTTTTAAAAACCAAATTTATTTTAATAAAAAAGTCCACACTAACTTAATAATGTGAACTTTCTCTCTTCTCCCATTTAATATTTTACCTATTTCTGTTTTTTGGTCATCACACCAAATTTAAATATATTTAAAGTATTACAACAAATCCATATAAAACTATCGTAAATGTCAATAATATTTAAATATATTTAAATAAATATATCAAATGATCTTATCTTTTAAGATCAATAATAAAACCAGCACCACTACCACTCATAACATTTGGTAACTTGCCATCCCACCTTTCAGCTTTAATATATTCAATGTATTTAGGTGACTTTCTCAATTGCTCAGATTTAACTCTGATTGCATCCGCCTCAAATTGAGCCTTAATCAATATAGACTCATCACCTCTTGCCTTTTGAATCCTTGCATTAGCTAAATACTCCTCCTCTTTTTCTTTTTCCTTAGCTTTCAGATTCGTCTGTTTTTGAGTTTCCTTATTTGTGATCTCTTTGGCAATATTCTCAGGAAGATTTACATCTGCAATCTCTGAGAAATTATATGTGATAAAATTATCAGCAAATTCAGTTAACAAGATTTCATCAATCTCATCCTCTAAAGCTTCACGTTTAGTTGAGTACACTTCTTCGTATGTATATCTACCTATTACGTTTTTAATTGCTCCCTTGACTTTAACATCTATAAATGATTGTGGATAACCAACACCATGTTTAAGATGTAAAAAGGAGATTTTTCCTCTAGTAGGATTAAAGTTTACAGATACTTTAACGTTAATCTCAGTACCATTCTTATCCATAACAGATGATTCATATGTCCTTGATTGTTGTAGGACATTATATGTGATCATATCATTCCAAGGTGCCTTTGTAATAACTCCTTCAGAATAAGGATGATCTTTTTCTACCCCATCACCATATGGATAAAACATAAAACCTTCTTCTCCGGGTTCTATTGATGCACAACTCATAAACATTATCGATAACATACCGATCATAAACATATTTGTTATTTTTTTCATAATTTCTATAATTTAATTGTTAATAATTGATTTATTTAATTTTCAAATACAAAGGTAAAAATAATATTTTTAATAAATAAGTATTTCTTTATTTATTTT
>NVTD01000031.1 GCA_002401445.1 Candidatus Wolfebacteria bacterium
TTGATGCAGCTTGGAATTAAACCCGTTGATCCAGTTGTGGTAGATCAGTATAAAGCCGACATGGTTAAAGGGAAGTTTGTTGGGTTCTTTGAGTTTCGTGTACATAGCCGTATGAAGATACTCCTTGAATGGTTCACTGTGGGTTCGCTTTTGTTGACTATAGTAAACGTTGGCAATATGTATTTGTTTTTTACCTACGGAGCACTTCTTTTCTTTTCGATTGGGGTGTGGGTTGTTCCATTTTCACGCACAGTTTTGTCTTTTAAAAATAGCGAGTTCGAGTACGGAGAGGGTGCATGGACACAAGAAGGTCTGCATATGCAAACTATTCTTGGTAATGATGATGCCTTTGATTTACCTGCTGCTGTGGTTAATCGAATAAGAAGAATACACGAGGTGTATCCACATTTCCGTGTTCAGCTGGAGAAATTCCAAAGAGATCCAATATTGAGATTAATTGATATTCGGAATATTCCAACAACGGATATCCCTGATTCATTTGTCATTGCAATGTGGGATTGTCCCGGATTTGATCCGGAAAAACATCGTGTTTCAGTGAGTGGGGTGTAGAACCTTCACAAACCATTTCAACCGCCAGTCTATACGTGACTGGCGGTCTTTTGTTGACAAATAATATAGATGTGCTTAAATAGCGGCAGTTATCTGTATAGAGGGGTAGCTCAAATACCTAGAGCGTACTCATTTATGAGTAGATAGGGGTGCGAGTCCCTTTCCCTCCTTTACCTCCGTCAGAGAAATGAAGCGTTTTACAGAAGGTTCACGGCCCCGCATAGCAATGCGGGGCTTGCTTTTTACCCAATATTGTATTACAGTGCTATCTACATGAGCTTAAGAACACATCTGGGATCTCATGTCGTGCTGAAATTATCGAAATTTTTGCCACACAGTATATATTTTGACGAAGCAATGTTATACATTGTTGAGGAGAAATAGATGGTGTGTGGTGACAATTTAATGATTTTAGTCGACAAGCTCGATCTTTCGCTTGTTGCGGTGAGATCGTGGATGTGTTCTAAAGGCTCTTTTTTAAATAGATAGATGACAACAGTAAACCAATTAGTACGAAAAGGACGAAAGAAAGTAACACGAAAGCCAAAGGCCGTGGCTCTTACTCGTGGGTTTAATACCCTTAAGAACAAGCCTACTTTCTATGCCTCACCATTTAAGCGTGGTGTGTGTACAAAAGTGACCACAAAGACTCCTAAAAAGCCTAACTCTGCTATTCGAAAGATTGCACGTGTACGACTGACAAACGGTATGGAGGTAACAGCGTATATTCCAGGAATGGGACATGGATTGCAGGAACACTCAGTTGTAATGCTACGAGGTGGACGTGTGAAGGATGTTGGAATTCGATATACAGTCGTTCGAGGTGTTCTGGATGCCGGAGGTGTTGAAGGACGAAAGCAGGGACGAAGCCGTTATGGAACTAAACGACCTAAGTAATATTTATGCGACGAAAAGTAAAAAATAGAAATATTGTAACCGAGGATCCCATTTTTGATTCAGTTAAAGTAGAGAAATTCATTAACTACATTATGGAAGGCGGTAAAAAGAACGTTGCACGAAAAATTGTGTACGGAGCTTTTGACATCATTAAAGATAAAACAAAAGTTGAGAATCCTCTTGAGACATTTGAAACAGCACTAAAGAACGCGGGCCCAAGTATGGAAGTTCGTTCACGACGAGTAGGAGGAGCAAACTATCAAGTTCCACGTGAGGTTCGACCAGAGAGAAAAGTTGCACTTGCAATGCGTTGGATTATTGATGCAGCACAAAGCAAGAAGGGAAGCCCAATGATGGAGCGTCTTGCAGAGGAATTAATCCAAGCAAGCAATGGTGAAGGAACAGCTGTGATGAAGAGAGAGAACACACACAAGATGGCAGATGCAAACAAGGCATTCGCCCATTTTGCTTGGTAAAAAATTAACACTAATTGTGATGAAGGCCTCGTGCTTCACGTCACGATTTTTTATTATTTAATATAAACACATGGAAAGAGACTACCCCCTATCAAGAGTCCGTAACTTCGGAATTATTGCACACATTGATGCAGGAAAGACCACGACTACTGAGCGTGTGTTGTATTACACTGGTGTCTCACACAAAATAGGAGAGGTGCACGAGGGGGAAGCAACCATGGACTGGATGGAACAAGAACAAGAGCGAGGTATTACTATTACCTCTGCTGCGACTACTTGTTTTTGGACACCAACATATGCAGGAGAAGATGAAAGTCAAAAGCATCGTTTTAATATTATTGATACTCCAGGGCACGTAGACTTTACGTTTGAAGTAGAGCGAAGTCTGAAGGTACTAGACGGAGGAGTGGTTGTTTTTGACGGAGTTGCTGGAGTAGAGCCACAGTCTGAAACAGTTTGGAGACAAGCTGATCGTTATAAAGTGCCACGTATTTGTTTTGTAAATAAATTAGACCGAACAGGAGCATCTTTTGACTATTCATTTGGAACTATTGTTGACCGTTTGACGCCGAATGCTGTTCGCGCACAAATCCCTATGGGGGCAGAAGAGAATTTTGAGGGAATGATTGATTTGCTTCGAATGAAAGCTTTCTATTTTGAAGGTGAAATGGGAAATGAGGTTCGCGAGGCAGATATTCCAGAAGAATATAAAGCCGACGCCGAGAAATACCGAGGAATTTTGGTTGAAAAGATTGTTGAGAACGATGAGGTTCTTATGAGTGAGTATCTTGAAGGAAATGATATTTCACTTGAGAAATTAAAGACAGAATTGCGTAAGAGAGTTATCTCAACAGAAGTTATTCCAGTATTTTGTGGAACTGCTTTGAAGAACAAAGGAGTACAACTAGTACTCGATGCTGTTGTTGATTACCTTCCAGCACCAAACGATATTCCTGCAGTTAAAGGAACAAATCCAGACACAGGAGAAGAGATAGAGCGGAGTGCATCTGATGATGAACCTTTTGCAGCTCTTGCTTTCAAGCTTGCAGTTGATCCATTTGTTGGGCAACTAACGTATTTTAGAGTGTATTCAGGAACTCTGGAGGCTGGATCATATATATATAACTCACGATCAGGAAAGAAAGAACGTGTTGGAAGAATTCTTCGAATGCATGCCAATGATAGAGAAGATGTAAAGAAAGTATTTGCTGGAGAAATCGCCGCAGCTGTTGGTCTAAAAGATGTCAAAACTTCAGACACATTGTGTGATGAGAAAGAACCAATCATACTTGAGCAGATTCATGTTATTGAACCTGTGATTGCTCTTAGTATTGAGCCAAAGACAAAAGCCGATCAAGAAAAAATGGGTATAGCTCTAAAACGTCTTTCAGATGAAGATCCAACATTCCGAATTAAAACTGATCCAGAAACAATGGAAACAGTGATTATGGGAATGGGAGAGCTTCACTTAGACATTATTGTTGATCGTATGAAGCGAGAGTTTAGTGTAGAAGCAAATGTTGGAACACCGCAAGTTGCATACAAGGAAACTATTACAGGAACTGCTGAGGCAGAGCACAAATACATCAAACAATCAGGAGGTAAGGGGCAATATGGTCACGTGAAGATTAATATAAAACCACTTGAGCCGATTGATCCAGAGGTAAAACAGAAAAAGAATGTGAAGCGTGTTGAAGGATTTGAATTTATTAACTCTATTAAAGGAGGAGTTATTCCTCAAGAGTTTATTCCTGCGGTTGAGAAGGGAATTAAGGAAGGAATGGATCGTGGTATTGTTGCTGGATTCAAAATGACTGATATTTCATGTGAATTGACCTTTGGTTCAGCACACGATGTGGATTCATCTGAGATTGCATACAAGATCGCGGCTTCAAAGGCATTCCAAGAAGCGGCGGCACGAGCAAGGCCAGTTATTCTAGAGCCTGTTATGGCAGTTGAGGTTGTTACTCCCGAGAAGTTCATGGGTGACGTGACTGGACACCTCTCAAGTAAGCGTGGACAGATAGAAGGAATGGAGGACCGTGGAATTCTTAAGGTGGTAAAAGCAAAGGTTCCTCTTTCAGAAATGTTTGGTTATGTAACGACGCTTCGTTCTATGACCGAGGGACGAGCAACAAGTACAATGGAATTCTCTTCATATGAAATTGTTCCAACAAACGTTGCAAAAGAGATCGCAGAAAAGAGACAGTAAGTTTAGGGTAGAGGGTAGAGGGTAGAGGAAAACACCGGCGCCGCATGCGCCGGTGTTTTTTGTACCCTGAGCTTGTTTGCGGTGAGCCTGCCTGTCGGTAGGCAGGCTTGTCGAATTCGTCGAAGGGTTTTGTGGATAAGCACTATGTTGCATATGGTTTAATTATATCAATGAAGTATCTAAAGAGGATTATTTCCACTACAGTTTTACTAGGCGTTCTTTTTGGAGTGGGGGTTTTCACACCACATAATGTGGATGCAGAAGAATCTGTGCCACAAGGTTCTCCTATTCAATTGGGTGTATTGGTGGAAGCACTTTTTCAGATCAACCAAGTACCACTAAGACTTTCTGAATTTAAAACAGGTCTTTCTAGTGTAAAATTCAAGGATCCAGGGGAGTGTTTTCCAGGATATAACCCTCCTAATTTTGGTACAAACGACAAAGTCTCTAACCTAGCCATTGAAGCAACTGTTCTCCAAGATAATGTAGCTGATTTAAAGTCCGTAGTTCCTTATATCAAGGGGTATATAGAAACTCTTAAGAATATGCGAGCGAAGTCTAAAAATATTAAGAGTATAAGTGAAATACCCCAAGGTGTTTTGATTGTTCCTGGTGAGTTTACGAAAGCAATGTATGACTTTAGCGTTGTTAAAAGTAAGTGCGCTGATGAAGAGCGTGCTATTAAACAAGTTGGGCTTTTTAATAAAAAGAAACTGGATTACTTTGATATTCAACCCTTAGGTCAAATTACAAAGCTCCGAGCCTTTGAAGGTCGAGCAACAACATATGCAAATGAAATTGTTGCATTTAGTGAAGTTGATACAACAAAGATGAGCAGATTTAAAAAGATTGCACGGAGTGTAGCAAAGCCGGCAAAAATAGCATCTTTTACCGCAAGAGGTTTTGCCCTAGGAAGACAGGCAGCTAATGATTTTGTTGTTATGAGTTTAGATGATTTGACTGAAGAAGCACGTTTAAGAGGACATGCCGTGCCCGAGTATGCGAAACTTCCGTTAGAACTTGTTAATAAATTACCCGACGGGTTGTTTAAACTGATAAAAAAGAAGATTATCAAGGATCTTAATGATAAAATTTTGCATTACGAAAATATCCTAGATGAGCTTAATTCAAGAATCAATGAAAGAGTAAGAGAAATAAAAAAAATTGATAAAGAGATTAGTAGACTTGGTGGATCACAGCAAGTATCTAACAGCACCACACAAACGGGCATAGAAAATAGTCCACAATCGATAATTGATGATATAACTTCGGACGGATCATCATCGTCTCCTGAGTCAACTTCATTTATTGTGCCGAATGATTATGACACGATAACTTCTGCGTCATCAGTAGTAACAAGTAGTTCTTCTGATGAGAATTGCTTTGTGTTTACTCAGACGATGGTTCTCGGAAGTAGCGATAGCAGTACATACAGTGAGGTGTCTAGGTTGCAGGAAGATCTGCATGGTTCGGGCTATTACCCCAGCGGAGGAGTTACTGGAAACTTTGATTTACTGACCGAAGAGGCTGTGAAAAATTTCCAAACAGGGCAAGGTTTTGATTTTGCGGAATCTTCTAATACAAATAGCTTCGGTACGGTAGGGCCAAATACACGTGAAGCGATGTTTAGTGAATGTACCAGCGGATCAAACAGTTTGGCGGATAACAATTTGAGGATTGCCAATACACCTGTGTCCCAGTCAACCACCTTTCGTCGCACATTCTATGCAGGAGTCAGTGAAAAATTAGCCGTTACTCCAAAACCAAACGGCCTCACCCAAGATCAAATAAATGAAATCGTTAATTTACTAAGAGTCTTTAACGTGCCATCAGATCAGATTTCTGAAATACAGACAACACTTTCTGTAACAAGCGGTTTTCAAACCGCTTCACAAGTAAACACCTGTGTCCCATTTAAACGTACTCTCTATAGAGGAAAACACGACAACGGTACATATGGAGAAGTTTCTCGCCTGCAAGAGTTACTGAATAAATTAGGACATCACCCAACGGGAGAAGTGAATGGTATTTTCGGACCGAAAACAGAGAAAGCAGTGAAATCATTCCAACGAGCAGAAGGACTTGCATCACGTGGATCTTTTGATACTAATGGTTTTGGAGGAGTAGGGCCAAAGACACGGGAGGTACTTTCAGAAAGATGCAATGAAATTAACAGTGTTCCCGTAAAGAAAGTTATTAACCCACCCAAGAAGATTGCGATTCCAAGAGTAATTTATACTCCACCACCTATATATGTTGCACCGACTATTGTGGAACCTGCTTATGTAGCTCCTGTAAATATTGTTGAACAACCAGAAACAATCTCACCTGTAGTCGTTGCGCCTGAACCAGAACCAGATCCTGTATTTGTTGAACCTGCAGAAGTTATTGAAGAAATCACAACTGTCGTGATCGAAGTAATCGAAACTAGCGCATCTACAAGCGGAGCAACCGCTTCTATAACAAAACCGTCTAGTGGAACCACTGTCGCTATTGGTAGCAAGGTTGACCTCGGATGGCGTGTCTCTAGTACAACAGATGTTCCCGCTGTTACCTTTGCTTTATTAAAAAACGGTTCAGTAATCACAAACATAGTATCTAATCTAGGTTCACAATACGGAGGATTCTTGTGGACAGTACCAAGTCTTGAACTAGGGCAGTATACTATTCGTATTTCAGACTCCAGTAATTCCAGTGTAAAAAGTGAGATTACCATTAATGTAGTTGCGGAAGTTAGTTCACTGTTTAAAAACCAAAGTACCGCAAGCCCACTATCAATGTGGGAGAGACTAACCAGAATGTGGGGGAGGTAATTAGGGTTAAGGAAAACACCGGCGCCGCATGCGCCGGTGTTTTTTGTACCCTGAGCTTGTTTGCGGTG
>NVTD01000032.1 GCA_002401445.1 Candidatus Wolfebacteria bacterium
ATATAAGAAATACTTTATAATAAGTAGTCCTTTACTAATTATTAAACTATTTATATAATGAACAATATCACATAAAAATGATTATAAATAATATATACAAAATCCCAATATCATTCATTTCTTTCCAATTTAATCATTGTGATAGTTGTTCAGTGAATGTGAGGGATTTTATTTTAAAAATATAAAGAAAAAATGATAGTAGAAGGACAAATATTTGAAATAACAGTAAGAGCAAATACATTAAAATATTATAATGACTTAGGTTATGGTGTTAAAATAGCAGAAAAATTACCAATACCGACTGAACACTTATCTAAAGGAAGCCACGTAAAAATCAAATGTAGTTGTGATATTTGCGGAAACCCTAAAGAAACTATATATCGTGATTACTTACAAAGTTTTAACAATGGTGGTAAGTATTGTTGTTCAACAAAATGTAATCAATTCAAAAATAAAATCACTAATCTAGAAAGACATGGAGTAGAAAATATATTTCAGTCAGAAATTATTAAAGATAAAATAAAACAAACCAACCTAAAGAATTTTGGTGTCGAACATAATTCCCAAAGAGAGGGGTTTGGTGACATGGTTAAACAAACCAAACTAGAAAATCACGGTGACGAGAATTTTAATAATAATCAAAAGGCAAAAGAAACTACTTTAGAAAGACATGGTGATGAGAACTATAGAAATATGGAAAAAAGTAGACAAACTAAATTGGAAAATCATGGAGATGAGAATTATGTTAATATAGAGAAAATGAAACAGACCAACCTAAAAAACCTTGGAGTTGAATTTCCATTCCAGTCTGAAAAAATACAATATAAATGTAGACAAACATGTTTTGAAAATCACGGTGTTAAAAATCCATTTCAGATTCCTGAAATTATTGATACAATATTTGAAACAAGGTGGGGATTAACTCACGATGAATATCTAGAAAGTTTACCTGATTTTAAATTATATAGAAATAGAGTTTTATTTTTTACTAGAAAACAACCTACTCACTTATTAGAAAATATAGAAAAAAGAAGTAATTATGATCACCATTTGGATCACATGTTTACTATCTATGAAGGATTTAAACAGAACATTTGTCCTTATATTATTGGTAACATAATTAACTTGGAAATGTTAACATCAGAAGATAATCGATCTAAACACATAGATTGTTCTCAAACCAAAGAACAATTATTTGAAAAATATGATAATCGTCAAAACCTATTGGAACAATTAATTAAGGATTATAATAAAAAACAAAGTTTAATTATATAATGGACACGTTAATTGACTATACAGAATATTGGGATATGACATTATCTAATGATGATGATTATGATAAATCCATAATATCATCGAATGAAATTATAAAAGAAGATCTCATACTCTGGCTAGATACAAATGATTCAAGATGTTTTACAGGTTTTAATGACAATAATCTAACATCACTTCTTTCACTAAGTGCTTGGACTGGGGCTAACATTACTAATAATTTTACCATTTATGATGTGGGACTAACTGGTGTAGATAATGGAAGATACCAAGAATTATCCGGTAATGTTTTAAACATAAATACTGCAGATACCAGAATCCAACTTTTCCAAATAACAGGAAAAACAGGTTCAACATCGTATGATATAACATCTGCAACAACCTCTAATGGTAATTTATATTTAAGTACCAGTGGAGGTGGATATTTTCAATCATTTGTAAAATTAGCGGGGTATGATCAGTATAATGTTTTCCCAATTAGACAAGAATTAGGTTATACGATTTCAACATGGATTAAATATTCTGGAATTTCAAATAATACAAACTCTAATTTCTTTTTATATCTCGGAACCCGATCAGAAAATAAATATTATAATATTTTTAGTGGAGAAACGGGTCAAACTACCTCATCTTCAGGTACTTCAGTAGACTTATCACCATCTGTTTCTGCAGATACAGAAATAAATGATGTTGTACTTAACAGTCTTGGTTTTCGAATTTCAGGTGATTCTATTGGATATCGTCTCGTTTCAGGCCGAACGGATTGTTCAGGAACAACTTCTGCAACAACAATTATAGAAAGTTATTCGAAACATGGTATTTTTGACAACTTTAGTGGTTCGTCAGATTCAACAGATTGGATTAATATAACAATAAAATGGAGAAGAAATAAATTTATAGATCAATGTACAATTGATTCAGGAACAACAAGATTTGACGGTACTTTGACATTTTATCTTAATGCCAGACCAGTTTATGAAGTTAAAAACTTTAAGGAAATAATATTTAGATCAATAGATACACATAAAACAAAATCTCAAATGGTTTCATTCAATTTATCTTGGGGTGGTGGATCTCAAGGACTAAAAGAATCACAAACAACATCAGGACCAGATAGTGATGATTCTTCATTAATAGTTGAAGATAATTTTGACGGAAATTTATCAGGAGGGATATCCCAATTAAGATTTTGGGCAACACCATTAAGCGTGGATAAAATTATACACAATTTTAAATTAGAACAATCTAGGTATTCAAGAACTGAAAACTTCGGAGGACGTATAATTAATATCGGAACAGGAATTTCAGCATAAAGGTACTTATAGTATCATTATAGACCTTTTTATGGTTGTTTGATGATAGAGTATTATAATTTATAAATAATCTCTAAAACTAGTTTAATTAACTATAATACCCCCACCAATATCTACACCTATCTAATTGTTCATCAGTCAAAGGATTTTCATCTTCAATTAAATGTTTTAAATAAAGTTGAATACTTCCAGAGTATGGAGAGATTACTTTTTTAAATAATTCTTTTACAGGTTCTATATACCAATGTTCTATTTCATCATCACCATAGAAACCATTAGTAACTCCGTTATCCCATTTTATCTTATATCTATGAGTAGATTTAACTAACTTTGTAAGTTTACTAACAATTATAATTCCATTAGTATTTAATGGATTAAATTTATTACCAATATTAGAAATATTACTATTCTTTTTTAATCTTACTTTATCACCTGATTTTAAATTCATGATTTTTTATTTAAAATAATTATCCCTTTTTATATTAAATATAATATCAAATTTCTCATGGACATTACATTTTTTCTTGTGATGATATATGAATTCTTTCATATATTTTTTAAGTTTTGATAATGTATACTTTTTATCATCCCATTCTGTAATTTGAGATATATCCATAATTAATCCATTTGAAGTATTCATATGAAACTGATGGTTTTTTATCAAAATTTCCTTACTATTCATCCACACCCAATGGTGGTCATGAAGACCCCATTGTGGTTTGATTTTTCTTAAATAATGTATAAACTCACTAAGATTCATGTTATTTTTTATTTAAAATATTTCTCACGAACTTTAAATATTATTTCAAAATCCTCTTTAAAGTCTTTTTCTTTAGCGTGGTGAAATATAAATTCTCTCATATATTTTTTAAGTTGATCCCTTGTATATTTTTTTTACCTAATAATTCTCCCCACTTCTTAATTAAACCAACATTAATAATCATTATGTGTGATTTTTTAAATTTAATATTACAAATCCTGTGATTCTCTTGAATTTTATCTTTTTCACCATAAACTATCCACCATAAGGCAACAGTATTCCAATTGTTTTTGAAATTTCTTAAATATTTTATAAATTTAAAACTATTCATAATTACAAAGATAAATAAAATATTTGAATTAAACAAGTATTTATATAAAAATGGCAACAAAAATAACTTTAAAACTTGAAGACCAAGGAAAGACCACAACAAGGAGGTTTTCTTCTGATGTAATAGATTATTATGAAAATGATAATGTAAAAAGAGAATCCATTCCTAATTATAAATTATCTAAGAAAAAAGTACAGGAAACCAAACCTAAATTCTTATCAATATCAAAAGGAAGGGATTTCTATTACTTAATAGAAGATGTTTTAATAAGAGATGTAGATTTAACTATAGGAGGAGTTAAAACACAACCACCTACAATACAAGAAGAAAAACAAACAAAAGAAACATTCGATACCTCGAAATCATCAAAAGTGCTGGATACTGAAGTACAGACTAGATTAACTACTAATAGAGAACAAGATAGTATATTTACCACAAAAATTGATAACACAATAACTAATATTGATATAACTAATCAAGTTAAAAAGGTAAGAATGTTTTTCCCAGGAAGGGATACATTAAATATTGTCATTCCAGAAGATCCTAATGAACTAGGTGTTAAGTTTTTGTTAAAAGGTTCTAAACCATTAAAACAAGGTGATTTTAGAAAAGTTTAGATTTTCTTTTCTTAAAAATAACCCTATTTATTTTAAATAAATCACCTTGAACACACCAACCAATAAACCAACTAATAGGTCCAAAAAATCCAAGCAATATGGCAAAAAGTATATCACTTTGGTTAAAGTCATGGTCCTTTGTCCACCAATAAATGTGACTAATAACCCCAACGATATACCATATTATTAATATTAATAAATCACCTAATAATATCATAATTTCTAATTTTTAGTTATTAATATCATCCATATGAATTATTTTACCTTTATGTACCCCACTTGAAACATAGTAGAACTTATGTGAAGAGGGTTTATGGTATAATTGAACTCGAAAAGAATGACCCTTTAAGGAATCATACCAAACTGGCAGATCCATTGAACTGTTTCGATTCCTTGGAATAGTTACTGTTTCTTCTGTTTGAAGAAATTGTTCTTCTATATTCATAATTTCTTAGTTTTAAGTTTATTAATTTGTAATTTAAGAAGTTCTACTTCTAATAGTTCTTTTGTGTGGTTGACAACATGAATACCCCCTCTATTTGAACCAGTAAAGAATACCTCATACTCTATCCCATCTAGAACATAAGAAACATTACTAACATAATTACCAAACACATTAACATAAGAGTTATTATTTCCAGCATTTGATTCTTGTACCTTAATTTCACAACAAGTAAGAATAAATATAATTGGTAATAAAAGTAGTTTTTTCATAATTTCTAAGATTTAATAGTTAGTGTATCAGGTAGGAGTTGAACCCACAGTCGGTTATCACCTTTTTGCTGCCGTATGTTTTACAAGGACTCGAACCTTAGTCACAGTCATTGACACTTCTGGAATTTAACCAGAATAACCCCAATTGTCTGATACATTTAATTTAACAGTACAAAGGTAATACAAATTTATTTAATATCCAAATATTTATATAAAAAACTTTTTATATGGGATTCGTTAGTTCTGCTAAAACAAGTACAATATCAATAACTGCCTTCTTAACCCAGAGAGGAAGAGAGTACTTAATTAACGACATTGATCGTGCACTAATATCCACTTTCGCATTAGGAGACCCTGACCACAATTATATGGGTTCTGGGGGTACACAACCACTTTTAACTGGGGATGTCCCAGATGTCACCGGAGACTACTCAGGGTGTGTTTCTTCAGTACATTGTGCAATTACTGATGTAAAAAGTAAAATACTAAGAGGTTCTGTTAATAAACAAGATAAAAGAAAGATAAAATTCAAAAGAAATGAAGATTATATAGGATCAGGTTTTACAAGTTTATATGAGAACTTAAATGTAACAGTTCATTTAGATAGAATGATTAAATATATGTTATTGGAGTCATCATCTGATAGACAAAGTGGTAGTACTTATGATTCTACCATAAAATCACCTTACGCAGACTTTTTCAATGAAGTGGTAGTTGTAGTATCAGGTGCAACAGATTTCTTGGAAAGAATTGAAAGAAAAGAAATAGAATATAAAATAGGAGAACAAACACCAAAAGATAGGGATTATTTTCAAAGATTATTTAATATAAACCAAACTATTTTAAGTGACCCTGCAGTGGGAATAGAGAAATATCCCTCTACTACAGTAGATAAAAGAGATTTTCCTTCACCATTTGTACTTAATTTATCATCATTTTTATCAGGAGAAACTTTAAATATAGGGGGTTCTGGTAAAGGTGGATTATTAATATATCCAAGATCATTAGGTTATGTGGGAGAAAATACACAATTGACCACACCATCTACTAGTACCTTTCCTATAATATCAAACTTAAAAAGATTTTATAGAGAAATAGATTTAGAAAATGTGGATTTTGATTTAACCAATCCTATTTTTCAAAATAAATTAACAAAGTCAAAAATTATACCATCTGCAGTGGTCGATACTGGAAAAGATGGAATTAAAGTATTTGAAATAAGATCAGAAATACTACAAAAACCAGAAGAATTATTGGGAGATGATGACCAATCACCTAGAGAAATAGAAACAAGATGGAGAAATCATTATCTCAGGTTCTATAATAGAGGATTGATAATAGAAGAAATAAAACTATTATCAAGATTTATAGAAGAGAATTCAAAACAAGGAGATAATAATAGATTATTTGATATAAATTACTCCGGTAGTAGTACAATAACACCATCTAGTTTTACTTCAAGAAAACCTATTACCTTTATAGCGAAAACAAATGATTCAAGAGATAAAGTAGGAACAGTTAATATAAAACTTAGTTTAGATTTATCCAGTGGGATAGACAATAATGAGATAGATTTTAATAATCCTTTAGGTGATATTCATAATTGGTCAGGATTGACTTCTACAGAATTAAGTCAACCATTTGTTAGTTACGGGTAATATCATTGTATTTCCAAGTAGTTGAAGTATAAGTAAAACCATGACAAATAGTAAATTTTATTATGTTATGGTTTCTTAATATTGGACCAATATATTCCAGTAGGCATTTATCAAAACTTTTATAACTCCAACCCCAAACACCATTTTTATAATTAAATCTATCTTTAAGTTTATTCCGTATAGATTTTTTTGAATGTAAAAAGTAACCTCTACTTAATTCATCATTTTCAAATAAAGGTAGTCTACATTCCCAACCATTTTTAATTAGGTATTCTTTTATTTCTTTTTTACATTCTTCAGTTAAGTTCATAATATTACATTTTTTTACAAAG
>NVTD01000003.1 GCA_002401445.1 Candidatus Wolfebacteria bacterium
CAAACGGTCTATGGGCTCAAAAGAGTCGTTACGCCATTGCGGTTGAAAGTAGCTATATCCTCGTTATGGTAGTCATTATGATTGCGGCACACGCACTGTTTTAAATCCGTAGCAAGATAAACCTATATATTACAAAACCCCGCAGTACACGCGGGGTTTTGTTTGACAAATGGGCAGAAATTGTTAAAGTACGTCTAGAAAATAGATCACTCGAGCATGAGTGTGTTCGATACAAATGATCTAGTCAAGTGGACATAAAACACAAAAAAAACGAAATGAGTGATTCACTAACAGAAAACGTAGCCCGGCTATACCGTGCAGGTTCAGAACATTCACAACAAACCAAGAAACTTCGTAAGGCAGTTGACCAACTACTCAGTTGGATTAAGGATAATGTTCCGCTAGGATTTCAACTGCCAATCGGACAAATATTCCCAAGTGGAGAATTTGTGTTTACCTGTCCCACAAGCACCCACGAAATAAAAATAACAATAGGAGAGGAGCATCTATTGCTCGATCTACAGTCATTCTCAGGAATAATCGCTTATGGATTTCTAGATGAATTGAGTGACTCACTAGAAGAGAGCGCTGGAAGTCTCGAATCTACCTCCAACACAATCGAATCTTTTCTTTCAACGAGGTAGGTACCAGAAAGCCAGCCTCAATATCTCAACATAAAACCGCCCTACATAAGGGCGGCTTTTTTCTTTCCATCTTGACTTTCTGTTATAGTGTGCTTTTATATACATGGCTCATGTAAATAAACAAATCAAAACGGAGAAACATATTGTGCACATACTCATAGGTCCAGGAATTTTTCACATTGTCGAAGTTAATGAACTTCCACAAGATCGAGATGAATTACCTCTAGCAAGCGCCCTGCTCACCAAGGGTGTATATCAAGTCAACCAAAAAGGCACCCAGGAATGGGGTGGCGAAACTTACAATTATTTTACACACACCCGAATCGGTGATGTACCCTCAGGTACAAAAACACTCCCAATAGCGGTCATGAACGTTTAGCATCGCCTAATTTCAAAAAAACCGAAAGCATTTGCTTTCGGTTTTTTTCTTACCTCTTCGACTTTACTCTATCATTCTCCTTCAAAAATTGCTTTCTCAATCGAACAGCATCCGGTGTAATTTCTACATACTCATCACTCCCCATAAATCCGAATGCTTTCTCAAGGGTCAGCTCTAGAGGTGGTGCAAGCTTAATAGTTTCATCAGTTCCAGACGCACGCATGTTTGTAAGTTGCTTTCCTTTTGTTGGATTAACCATCATTTCCTCCCCCTTTGATGTATTTCCAACAACCATTCCTTCATATACTTGTACTCCGTGACCAACGTACAATGTTCCTCTATCCTGCAGATTTCCTAGTGAGAAACCAAGTACTTGTCCTGCTGCCATCGATACCATACTTCCTAGCTCTGTTTTTTGTACAGAACCAGCATATGGGCCAAAGTGACTAAATATAGATGTCAGAATACCTTCTCCTTTAGTATCAATGATAAATTCGTTTCGGTATCCAAGAAGCCCACGAGTCGGTACTTCAAAAGTGATTCTCACTTCCCCGTGTTCCTGAATCATATTTGTCATTACTCCACGGCGCTTGCTTAGCTTTTCAATAACGGCACCAGAAAATTCGTCTGGGACCAAAACACTTACTTCTTCATATGGCTCAAGCTTCTTACCTTCTTCTTCCTTAAATATAACCTCTGGTTGAGATACCGCTAGTTCAAATCCTTCGCGTCGCATATTTTCAACCAGTACGGCAAGGTGTAGCTCTCCTCGCCCTGATACTTTCATACGCAAGCTGTCCGCAAAATCAACACGAAGACCTACGTTTACTTCAAGCTCTTTCTCTAGTCGTTCACGGATTTGTCGTCCAGTCACATACTTACCAACCTTTCCAGCAAATGGTGAGTCATTTACGAACATAAAGAGTGACACTGTGGGTTCATCAACAGCAATAGCAGGCAAAGACTCACCGTCTGCATTTTCAAGAAGAGTCTGCCCAATGAAAATTTCTGGTAGTCCTGCGATCATAACAATATCTCCTGCATGCGCCTCACTAACTTCTTTTCGATTAAGACCTTCAAATGTGAACAATTTTGAAACCTTTCCTTTAAATTCCTTACCAGCCGAATCTTTTACAACGATCTCTTGTTTCTCTTTAATTACTCCATCATATATACGTGCGATTCCCATTCGTCCAAGGAAATTGTCATACGCAAGGTTGAACACCTGTGCTTGAAGTGGCTTTTCTTTCTTCTCATCTCCAGAAACTGCTGGAACTTTCTCAAGAATAGTATCAAGTATAGGTGTAAGGTCCACAGCGTTGTCTTCCATTTTTCGCTTTGCAATACCATCACGTCCAACTGCATAAAGAGTTGTAAAATCAAGTTGTTCATCTGTTGCTCCGAGGTTAAGAAACAACTCATACACAGCTTCCTCTGCCATATCAACGTCAGCTGCTGGCTTGTCTATTTTATTTAAAACAAGGATTGGCTTGAGACCCAATTCAAGCGATTTCTTTACAACAAATTTTGTCTGTGGCATTGGACCTTCAGCTGCATCCACTATCAAAAGAACTGAATCGATAGATCGTAGTACTCGTTCAACCTCAGATCCAAAGTCAGCATGCCCAGGAGTATCAAGAATATTTATCTTTGTGTCTTTGTAGAAAATGCTAGTATTCTTTGCATAGATAGTAATCCCTCGCTCTTTTTCGATAGCATCGGAATCCATAGAAACACCCTCCTTTCCAGCTCCAGTTTGCGCCAAAAAAGCATCGGTAAGCGTAGTCTTACCGTGGTCAACGTGTGCGATTATTGCTATGTTTCGTATTTCCATAATGTTTCCAACAAAAAATCCGCGTCTGCGGTATTAAGGTAATACTATACATTAAATAATCATGTCATGCAAGACCATATGCAATATGCTATCATCTCTTCAGAGATAGATTTATAGTTACAGATATAAACCCGAACCAAAGGTAAAATAATGAATTCAGATGGTGACACGATATACAGATATGCAGCTCGAATGATGGAAGGACATGATTTGAACACTGCAACTGACGACATGCTTACAGTGGTTGAAATACTCGAGAAATCGGGCTACATCATACCAAATAAATCAAAAAATGGATTTATTGGTAGGGCCATAGAACCACAGGAAAATGTACACGGGGAATACTCTACGAAAGAAATCCTTATCTCAATACAAATTCTACTCGGCTTATCCCATGTACGAGGACTCGCAAGTCCTGGGTGGGTAGCTGCATATCTCAACCATGAAGTGCCCGACATAATGGGAAGGGCTATGCACAACAATCTGATACGGGAAGCTCTTGTCGCAAGTCTTAAAGAACTTGGCTCACCTCAGAGTAAAAACATTGTAGATGATAAAACTCTCGAAAAATGCCTTCGCGCACTTGCAGTGGAAGAGCCAGCTAAACAAGGTAAATAATACAAAAGATTTCACACCCGCGAGCAGCAAGCTCGCGGGTGGTTTTATTTTCCTCCCCTCATACTTGCTATACTAGTGTTATGGCCAAGGCGAAACTTAAAACAACAAAAAATAAGGCGAGTGTTGCAGAATTTCTGAATGGTATTACAGATCCCGAAAAGAAGCGCGATGCAAAGAAGGTCCTCGCTCTTATGAAAGAAGTCACTAAAGAAAAACCTATGATGTGGGGTGAGAATATTGTTGGATTTGGCGAGTACCACTATAAATACGCAAGCGGTCGCGAAGGTGATTTTCTCATGACAGGATTCGCACCACGTGCTCATGGTCTCTCTATATATATTATGCCGGGGTATACATTTCCTGAACAACAAAAACTTTTAAAGAAGCTTGGCCCACACACTATAGGAAAATCATGTCTCCTTATTAAACATCTTAATGATATTCATTTACCAACACTAAAAAAGATTATCGAAAAAGGTTATCGAGATATTAGCAACACGCCATACGTGCAGACATAATCTCAGATATATACAAAATAATTATGGTCTACAAACATGCTATTATTTTAATAGATTTATTTAAATACCCACACCATACACAGACCCTCAACAAAAGAGAACTATGTTTTTTGATAAAGAATGTACCAAACCTGCCGCCATTCAACCTGGTGATGAGGTGCAAATAGATGTAGACACTGGCACCATCCGTATTTTGCACGAGCATACAGAATTGTACTGGGCACGCAACAAAACAAAAATATCACTAGGAAAATCTATGATTATAAAATCATCACTGTCACATATCGACAAAATATGTAAGGCTAACAATCTAAAATACAGGCAGATATTTGATCAGAACGCTAGTATTCTTCGCTACAAATTTCGATAGAATCCCTGGCATAATTGATTGGATATTTAAAAGCACCCACTAGGGTGCTTTTTCTTTTACTTGACCCATAAGTAATCCGGAGTAAACTGAGAAAGGAAAGGAAATTGCAAAAATGAATATAGAACAAATAGAAGAAGATATGCTTTTAGTCATTCTGACGTCTAATGCAAAAGTTGCTCACAGATTTGAAGGAATGATCCACCATATCGAAACCGTTCGGGATTTTAATCTAGATCCAGAGAAATTTTACGTAAAACTTGCAAAAGAGGTCCCTGTTCTCCCCCATATTGAAATTGAAATTATATTACCTAAAGTATGGGAGCACCAACATGAAAATGAAATTCACTATCAACCCACACCTAACAGAGAAACTCACTTTGTTTGTATTCCAGCCAGAATTGAAAGTGCAAGACAAGCTCTAATAATGTTCAGAATCTGGTCGACTGGTACACTGTACACCATGGAAACCGGCAAGGATTTTACTGATCTTCTTAAGGCTTTGAGTGGAAACACAGATCAATTCTTTGAACATCTAAAAGACAAACATGGCATATCGATAGTAGTATAATACTCTCGACTAAAGTACAAAGCACCTCTCCGGGTGCTTTTTCTTTGACATTGGCCAATAAAGTTGTATAATCAAATTAGACAAAAACAAACGGAAAAGAAAGACTGAACTATGGAAAATGAAATAAATCTAGGAATATTAAACGGGCATGCTGCTGCACTTATATTTAAGGAATTAATGCGACGTGCCCTGGCGACAATACGCGGTCAACGTGCTATTTTTGAAACTACTCAAAAGGCAGATCGCTCTGGGGACATGACTGATGTATGCACTACTGCTGATACATTGGCACAGGAAATTTATAAGAAGGGTCTTCTTGAGTCCTTTCCAACATTCGGAATCATTGGTGAGGAAAATCTTCATGTTGAGCCGGCGAAAGGTGAAAACTCATATTTTACCGTTGATCCTCTTGACGGGACCAAAGCATTTACTCGACGTCAATCAACTGGCGTCGGAACTATGTTTTCGCTCGTGGTAGATGGAGAAATAATTTCTGCCTATGTTGGTGATGTGTTTACCAATGAAATATATGGTTATCGACCTGGATCAGATCATGTACATCGAATCACTGATTTCAACGATGCTGAGAGATTGACACATGTTCGCCCTCATGACCCACTAAAAAGCCATATGCTCTTGCGAGATCCGTTGGATAAATATTCGGAATTAGCGCAAAACTTTGTACTTAGCAACTTCAAAAGTCACGAGGTTGGTGGCGGAAGTATCGGAATATGGATGGCACGTTTGTGGAAGCGAGAGGTTGCTTGTGTAATCATGCCTCCCGGAGGAGGAACACCATGGGATACAACTCCTATTGTTGGTATTTCACAAAAGCTTGGCTACGTGTTCTTGCGACCGAGTACAATCGATCCAGGAAAATGGGAAGCATACGAGCCACCACTGTATACAGGAGAAGGAGATCGAAATCACGACACACTAATTGTGCACATAAATGATATGCGCTCGGTTGGACTTGGCGAGACTCTAGATGTCGCAGCATGATAAATATATATAGTATTCACTACAAGCACCCCAACTCGGGTGCTTTTTTCTTTACCTCATCACATACTTCGACAACCTCTCCTCCCTCTCTTCATAATCAGGTAAAATACTCTCTACCAAATCCCAGAATTTCTTTCCGTGGTTCATTTCTTTCAAATGGCACAATTCGTGCACGACTATATAGTCAACTAAATCTCTCGGTAGGAAAACAAGCTTTAAATTGAAATTCAAATTCTTTTTTGTAGAGCAACTCCCCCACTGGCTTTTCATTACTTTTATATTAATATCCCCGTAATAGAAATCGTGCGATTTACTAAAGTACATAACTCTCTCTTCCAACAGCACTCTCGCTTCCTCAACATAAAACTTTCTATTATGTTTAGTAATAGCTTGCAACGTAATAGCCGGCTTTGCAACTATTTTCTGTAATTGCCTATCAATCCAATCACGTTGTTGTTGTACCAAGCGTGTTGCTGCAAGAACCGTACGAAACCACGGAATAGTAGCGACCAAACGCCCATCTGGATAAAGTGTGAGACTTGATCGTTTTGCACGCTTGCTCTTGCGAATCTCGTATTCAGCAAGTGTTCCTGACCGTAATTGAATTGTTCGTACTTCGTTAGACATTATTGTTTAGAAAATTACTTGACATCTTTTATTTATCTTAATAATATTTAAATACAAATGGCTTCGGCCCTCCTCTCTTTTTGAGAGGTATAAACCCAAAAGCTCATGCAATTAATTGCATGAGTTTTTGTTTTAAACCATCGAAATCCTTTTTTGAAACCATACCACTCTTGTAGGAAAATCTCTTCCCATCTATCAATCTAATCTGAGAAAGTATTGCAGTACTTGATTGACTCTTGGAATATTGAAATTGATTATTAAATTTCTTAACAACTACGACTGGTCGTAGATATGTATCACCGTCTCCATCCTGTTCAAATCCAATATTTGTACCAAGAGAGCAAAACCAAACTTCCCGGATATGAAAATACGGACGTTCCTTATCGGCGTGTATTTGTGACTTAACGTCAGTCCACTGTAGAAGATTTTTACTATTCATATTATTTCAACAATGTCTCTAGATATTTTCCATACTTCTCTTCAATAGGCATTACCGACAGCCTTTGGCCACGTTGTAACAATCGCATTCCTTGTAATTTTTTATCACTCTTTAATTCAGTAAGTGTTACGGGTGCTTTGTATTTTTTTACAAATTGTATATCCACCAAAAACCACGTTGGATTACCTTTTTTTGATTTTGGATCAAAGTGCGAATCATTCTTGTCGAAAGCAGTTATATCAGGATGTGACTCCCTACAAACCGCGGCTAACCCAACGATTGCCGGTGGGTTCGCATTGGAGTGATAGAAGAACACTTTGTCTCCGACACGCATATCATCTCGCATAAAATTGCGCGCTTGATAATTACGTACACCGTCCCACGATGCTTTCTTCTCGCTTGCCAAATCATCGATTGAATAATCGTTGGGTTCGCTTTTCATAAGCCAGTAGTTCATACAGACAGTATATCAATTCTGTAGACTGAATATACAGATTGACAATACATACAATAGGTAGTAACTTGCAATAAGTTCTAGACAAGATCGTAAACCTTGAAAGGAAATATGCCAAATAGAAGCAAAACACGTGACTCGAGATCCTGGGAAAAATGGAGGGATGGAGGCGCAACTCGTTATGAACCTCCCATACATTTCCGACTGCCTCACGGTGGTGCTGCTTGCAAAGAGCCAGGCGCAATTATGTTTGATAAAGAAGCATTTTTGCGAGTGCGGGGCAACAAGTGTCCAGAATGCCAAAAAGTACTGGATTCCATTCCACCACCAAGAGAGTACTGGCGATGAGGACCTCTCCACACAATTCAAAACAAGCCACCTATGTACACTTCATAGGTGGTTTTTTATTAATTAGACAACTGTGGACAACTCCTGTTAAAAATGATGTATCATTAAAGCAATTATCACTTAGCTTATTATTATGGATCCACAAGAACAACCTCAGCCGCAAACTCCTCAAGAGCAACCTGTTGCTCCAGTAGCTCCCGTAACTCCAGTAGAACCAGCCGCCCCACCAGCAACAGCAGCACCGATAGTTGCACCTGGAACAATACCTGAAGGTGATATTAATCATAAGAATATACTTCCTGTACTTATTACAATTGCTGTACTTATCGCAATTGCATCTGGAATTTTCTGGTGGATGGCGAAGGACAGTAATCTACCCGAGAAACAAATATCATCACCATCATCTCCAGTGGTTAAAGAAACCCCAGTGACACCTGTAAGTCACACTGTTCTATCTCTTTCTGAAACAAATAAAATTGTTTCTGCTCTTAGCAATAGTGATCTTGATCTATTTGCTGATTTTGTCAGTCCTGCAAGAGGTGTTCGGATAAGTCGAGATACCTCTGTCAACAAAACTAAAGATGTTATCCTTAATCAAAGCCAAATTAAAAATGCAAAGGCAAACAAGACTATATGGTTATGGGGTTACACCGACGGAAAAGGTGATCCAATACAAGATACAATTCAAAACTACCTGACAGTAACAGTTCCTAATCGTGATTACATAAACGCTGATGAGATAAGGATAAACGAACCTAGATCCGTATCTCCCGAATCAACAGACAATAGGTATGAACATATTTCATCAGCATACCCAGATTCAGATATTGTTGAATATCATTTTACTGACAGCGAAACAGGCGACTCGAATGGATTTGGATGGAGTTCCCTATACCTAATACTGGAAAACGTTGGAGATCGATACTATCTAATTGGAATAGTTAACGGTAACTGGTCAATATAAGTAATTAATTGAAAAAACCGCCCAGCCCTCAGCTAGGCGGTTTTTTAGCGAATGAGTAAAATGAGTAAACCCCCCATTGACAAATAATTCTATCCATGCTAGAATACCCCTATCAAATTTAGAGCTGTACTGGAGAAGCGTAGTCGAATTATCTTGGTATACAGAGTCTTGTTTGAATATATTACTGAGTTAATTTCGAATCAAAATGAGTCAAGGAACAATCGCGCGTCTTACAGATCGTGGATTTGGCTTCATCACCCCAGAAGGTGCAGATAAGGATCTCTTCTTTCATGCAAACGAGTTGCAAGGAGTAGAGTACAATGATCTGAACGTTGGTGATGCAGTTACTTTCGAAACTGCAGAAGGACAAAAAGGTCCTAACGCAGTGAACGTAAGCAAAGCGTAAGCTATAAAAAAGAGCCGGCCCCTCGGGGCCGGCTTTTTTTGTCTCTTAGAACCTGTTAATAATAGATAATAAAGATGCTACAGTATTCATATGGTGCTATTCACAAGAATAAAAGAACATTCAAATACTTTTAAGAAATACTACAGTGAGAACGAGCGCGTAATGATGCTCGGGGCTTTTTTTCTTGGTTTCGTTTGGGATAGTCTCACCCTCACACGTATCGACCTCACCTATGACACGATGGTTCTTTTCACCTATATTTTACTTGCGGGTAGCAGTATTGTGATACTGAACCTGCACGATGCAAAATACCTTAATTCACGATTCATATCTAGAAATATTCACTGGGTAACACTTGTGATGCAGTTTGGTTTCGGTGGTCTCTTTAGTGGCTACATCGTTTTCTATTCACGTAGTGCAACCTTGATTACAAGCTGGCCGTTTCTCCTTTTTCTTATCCTTCTCATTGTCGGTAATGAACTGTATAAACAGCATTACTCTCGCCTTACCTTTCAGATGAGTATTTTCTTCATCTCTGTCTATTCGTTTTTTATTTTCTATATACCTATCGTTGTACATCGTCTTGGTCCATGGATATTTCTTACAAGTGGTATCATCAGTATACTCGTCATCATCGCACTTGTCCGAGGTATGCATTCACTCATCCCAGAACATATTAATGCAAGCCGTCGCTACATCGTCATGAGTACAACAAGTATCTTTTTGCTTTTTAACTTTTTCTATTTCACTAATATTCTACCTCCATTACCACTCTCCATAAAAGATATTGGCATCTACCATTTGGTCGAGCGCACATCGAATGGCGGATTCGCTGTAACATTTGAAGAAGGCAAATGGTATCAGCCTTTTAAAGACTCTGATAATACATTCCACAGATCGAATGGAGAACCAGTATATGCATACGCTTCTGTGTTTGCACCAACTGATCTACGAACCAAGATATTGCATCGCTGGTCATACTTTGATGAATCAACAAATAGATGGGTTATTTCGAGTGAAGTACCATATGAAATTACTGGGGGTGCAGATGGAGGGTCTCGTGGATTCACCTATAAAGAGCACGTATTTGATGGAACATGGAGAGTTGATGTCATTACTGAACGCGGTCAGGTACTCGGACGAGACATATTTAAAATTGATTCATTTGGAGAGCCAAGACCACTTGTGACCGAAATGAGGTAAGAAAAAACCCGAGAAACTTTCTCGGGTTTTTGAATGGTGCACGATTCCTATCGCCAATGCTGTACAGGCAATCGCATGATTGCACTCATGTACTCGACAAATAATGATGCCACATAGGGACGTTCCCTAATTGCACTCTTGCTGCAAAAACTATGTTCAAATCCCCCAAGTTGTGTAGCAGTTGTAGATACGAGATAGGGTTTGTTTCGAGTAACACCAGCATATATAGATGTCACAGCTTTGTCCGTCATTCTCTCATCAGCGGTGTCGCCATCAATGAGAAGAATATCTGGAGAAAGATCAACAGCAGATCTAACATCCTCTGGATCACGTACGAGCAAAAAGAGGCACGTAACTCCCGGCCATAAGCGAAGAATTTCAATCATACCCCGCGCATTTGATTCATCGTCATCAACGACAATTATTATTCTCCTCCTCATGGGCGCGGTCATCATTTCCCATAATTCTGGTGTGACAATCGAATCTGCGATTAAATCTGAGATTCTTGCTTTTTCGATTCTTGCTTCTGAGATTCTTGCTTCTGCGACTCTTGCTGATTCTGGAAAATCTGCGGTAGAATACATTTCAACTCCTTTTGTTTAGATTTCAATTGAGACTACACTCGTGTCTAAAGACATACTATGCTTAAGTGGTTCATTGTCAATGCATAACAAAAAACACCCGGCAAGGCCTTAAGGCCTTGCCGGGTGTTTTTAGATTTACATTAGAACCCCTTCTCTTTCTTGAAACAATCCATACACTTTAGATTGCTCGTATCTCGTGGTTCAAATGGTAGCTGACTGATGCCACTACCACAACCTGCACATTTCCAATCTCCTTGGTACATCTGCTTTTCCTTTCGAGGAGCGTTGCCTCGTGATTTTGAGTGGCAATCTCTACACATTAGATTACTTGTATCACGTGGCTCAAATGGCAATTCGCTAATTCCTGCATTACATCCACTACATGTCCAGTTCCCTTGATGCATCTGGCGTTCTCCTTCCATATACTCTATACTTTTTATTTTTAAACATACCTCCACCGACACGTAGCAGGTAAACAAGAATTATCAGAACACATCCACAATCTCATGCTGTGCTGAAATTATCAAAATTTTTAGCTACAAATTATAGTTTTCGCCGAGGCAATGTAAGCATTGTTGAGAAGAAAAGGATAATTTGTAGCAAAAATTTCGTAATTCTCAGCCAGCAAGTTTGTTTTTGCTACGTTGAGATTGTGGATGTGTTCTTGTATTCTATATAGAAATGGTAGCACATGTTTACAAGTTAATACATACTAAATAGTTGCCAGATTAAATACTAGTATGTTATTGTATGGCCAGATTTCTGTTATTTGCGGAGTATCTGAAAGAAACAGAATAGTATCCTAGACCCGACAATCCTGTGATACACCAAAAGATACTCTAAGATCCTATCTAAGCCATAAAAACCCGGACAGTATTTCGCACTGTACGGGTTTTTTTATTTCCTTATTTCGTGGAAATCTCTATTTTGCTTTGCATGCCTTGCAATTTGCCTTGTGCTTTGCTAATTCATAGAGAGCTGAAATACCAACGGCTCCGTAGAATACGTCTCCCCAGGTTGATCCTGCACCACCTAAGAAATCAGTTAGGTTCCACCAATCAAGCAAAATTAGTCCATAATTAATACCGCCCAAAATAAGCAGTAGAAATGTTATGCAATGTAATCCTTTCATAATTAGGTTACAAAATTAGTTGTGTTGTTAATAGTCGACTTTTACCTATTAACTATACCAGTGTGTGTATTATGTGCATCTGTGTTTTCCACAGTCCTCAACACAAGAACTCCCAGAATAAATAGGAGAGTTGAAGTAAGAGCAGATCCCATACAATACAGACATATAGCGTGTAGTACGAATAATTGTATATATACAAAACCTAGTGATGCGATAAATCCCAAAATAGTTAATTTGGCAGCAATTTTCAATACGCGTGTATTTTTTGTATCAAGAAACACAATTGTCATTACAACTATCAGTAAATAGTACAAAGCTCCCAGCAATGCAACAGGTACTCCTCCGATAACCGCAAAATTACTAGTTAATACTTCCTCGCACCCACTAACTAAAGAGCATGGCGGAATAGAGTTCAGAAAATGCTCCACAGCTAAATACGTTGCATCTAAAAATCCTAGGACACCGATTGTTAACATCCATATTGCCTTATTTTTATAGTTTGGATTGTTCTTCACGAATGATTGAAATAAATTCCTCTGCAGTACTAAAACCAGACATTTTCTGTCCATTCAAAAAGAATGTTGGTGTTGAGGCAACGCCAGCCTTTAGTCCATCTCTATAATTATCACGCACAATACCTGTTACATCATTGTCATCCAGATCACTGTTAAATTGATCCATATCTAACCCAAGTCCTACTGCGTACCGGGCAAATTCCTCACGTACGTCTGCTGCAGTCATGGATCCCCACGTCGGTTGTTGATTAAACAATTCATCATGCATCTCCCAAAACATTCCTTGCTCACCTGCAGCTTCCGCTATCTCCGCAGCAAGTGTTGCGTTTGCATGTATCTGCGCGAGTGGAAAATGTCTATATACAATGGCTATTTCATCACCAAATTCTTCTGCAACCTGTTGTACAAGTGGAAAGAATGATCGACATGCTGGACACTGAAAATCACTGTATTCTATAAGAACTAAATTAGAATCTCTATTACCTTTTACATTGTCACTTTCAGATACCTCGCTCACACTTGTACTAAGTCCTCCTCCATTATCTGTATTGTTGTACGAAACAATTGATATCATCCCCCACACAATAAATCCCACGACTAAAATAACACCAGTCCACATACCGAATCTTTTCGTAGCCCTACTTCTCGTTTGAGAATCTCGTTCATTCTGCCTATCTTGTTTCCTTAATTCTTTCCTCTCTCTATTAGATAAATGTACATCTCCTTCTATTGGGGAATTTTGTTGTTCGTTTTCCATAATAAGGCTATATTACCATATCAACATCACTAATCTGAAATTCTCCTATACTCGTACGTCTCAAAGATGACAATGTTGCTGGAATACCTAATCGATTTCCTATTTCTTCTGCAATAGATCTAATATAACTACCACTAGATACTTTGATATCAAACGCAACTGAAGGACAATTATCAGTACTATTCTGATCAGAAAGTTTTGCATTCTCAATCCAAAAAATCTCCATTTCTCTTGTTGGAGTGTTCACAACCTCTCCCCTTCGTGCTTTTTTATACAAGGCTTCTCCCTTTTGCTTAATAGCAGAATATGCAGGAACCTTTAGCAATACCTTTCCGACAAGACCATTCAAAACGTCTTTATAATTTGCGACGATGTCAGAACTTGTACATTCTTGTTCTTCAATTGTCTTTCCTGTTATGTCACCAGTGTCTGTACGAATTCCAAATTGAACTTCCGCCCTATACACTTTGGACATGCCAATATATTCTGTTAGCTTTTTTGTACCTTCATTAACACCAATAATCATTAGCCCACTCGCAAGTGGATCAAGAGTACCTGCATGACCCATTTTTCTAATACCAAGCTTTTTACGAAGCTTTCGTATTACATCAAACGAGGTAATTCCCGTTGATTTATCAATAAGGAGAGTAGTTTTGTTCATAATTTAAAGAGTAATAGTACCACGCTAAAGACTATTGTGTCGAGTCCAGATCACGTAGTATAATTGCCACTCAATAACTACCCAATATACATGAACTCCATTAAGGAATTAGTAAAGAACAACAAAAAAGTTTCGTTCACAATCACTGTTTTAGTGCTTATTTTACTATGGACGATAACAAGACCTTCTTCTGTGGACACTTCTCAAATCGGATCACAGATACGAAGCGTGCAACTTACAAGTATTGCAATGCTTGCAGAGAGGGAGAGTACGATACCTCTTACAGGACAAGTAAAATCTGAGAATGAGACAGCTATCAGATCACAAGCAAGTGGTGAAATAGTTCAAAACGCTATACCACGTGGATCTAGTGTTCGAGCTGGTGACATTATCGCAAGTATAGAAAATGCTTCAGAAAGAGCTTCCCTGACTCAAGCTCTCGGCACACGTTCGATAGCACAAGCACAACTTGCTAAATTAAAAAGTGGTGCACAGGATGAGGAGCTATCAATACTAAAGGCAAACACTCGCACTGCAGAGAGTTCCCTTGAGACCAGCAAGACAGAAATATTTACGTCAGTAAGAAATGTTTATGAGGTTAGCGAGGATATCATTCGCAACAACATAGATCAGATGCTTATAAATCCAAGAAGTAAATACCCAAAAACAATTTTCTTTGTCTCCAATACTCAACTAGGAACAAAAATAGAGGACGCTAGATTCTTTATTGAAAAAATGTTGAAAACAAAGACAATATCAAACTGGATTCCAACAGTAATTATCGTTCCTGCACCTGCTAATCTAAATGCGGAAATAGAACAAGCAAAAGAACGCCTCACCGCAACAGATTCATTACTAGATAACATGATCATTGCAGTTAACAGACTGACAGAGACTGCGACACTTTCTCAATCAACGATTGAGGCATGGAAGGGTTCCCTTTTTGGAGCACGTACAAAACTGACGTCCGCAGTTACAAAACTAGATGATTCAATCACAGCACTCGAGAGTCCGCAGAACAATCTAATCATCGCCATAGAAAACGAAGTACTGGGTGTCCGTGGTGCTCGTTCTGAAGATATAGCAATAGCTGAAGCTTCAGTACTACAAGCACAAGGAGTATACGCATCAGCAAGAGCTCGTTTTGAAAAAACTCTCATACGTACACCGATTAGCGGAACACTTAACTCTCTTTCAATTGAACTTGGTGACATTGTAAGCAATAACGATATTGTTGGAATAGTATCTAATAACAGCACGCTTGAAATAGTTACCTATGTGACAGGTGACGAGGTACCGAACATTAATGTTGGAAATACAGTAATCATTAGTAATGTGCACATTGGGTCCGTTACTTATATTGCCCCTGCAATAGATAGAGATACCAAAAAAGTTGAAATTCGTATTGATGTACCTAGCTATATAAAACTTCTGAACGGACAGAGTGTATCAATTGAAATTACTCGCAATCCCATACAGCTAGATACAATAGATGATATTCGAATACCTCTATCTGCTCTAAAGATTGCATTTGATGAGCACCTTGTATTCACAGTAGATGAAAACAATGCACTCATTGCAAACAAAGTTACTACTGGATCCCTCATTGGAAACGACATAATCATACTAGAAGGAATATCACCAACTATGAATATAGTAACGGATGCACGAGGCCTCAAGGAAGGAGACATAATAACTATATTAAAATAGCATGTTTCCGGTCTGGAACTTTTTCCTGAGAAAAAAGCAATTCACATTTTTACTTGTTGGTGCTCTTATTCTGGGTGGGTTTATTTCACTTCTCTCTATTCCAAAAGAATCAGCACCTGAAATTCAGATTCCAATAGGTATAGTTTCAACATTCATGCGCGGCGCAAGTCCAACAGATATTGAAGAACTCGTCACTAATCCTCTTGAAGACGAAATAACAAACTTGGACAACTTAAAAGAAATTACCTCTTCATCACGAGAGGCCTTCTCTACTATAGTTGTAGAGTTCAAGGCAAGCGCTGACATTGACGAATCAATAGAAGACCTAAAGGATCTCGTTGATAGGGCGAAAGCCCAACTTCCAAGAGATGCTGAGGAACCAACAGTTAGTGATGTGAATTTTGCTGATGAGCCAATACTACTTATTTCGATTGCTTCTGACATTCCAATAGCATCATTCTCTTCCCTATCAGAAACACTGGTGAGAGATCTGAAATCAATTTCTGGTGTGTCACGTATCGCATCAAGCGGTATCCCAGAAAAAGAAATACAAGTCATAGTGAGAAAAGAGGAACTTGAACAATTTAATCTTCGTCTTGTTGATGTTGTTAGTGCAATTTCCTCTGCTGATCTATCTATTCCTATTGGAACCATTACAACAAACAACATAGAGTACAGTATTAACCTAAAAAATAAAGTTGATACGGTAGAGGATATTGCAAGCATAACCATCACAGAGAGAAATGGTCATCCAATTTTTGTAAGAGATGTAGCCTTCATATCAGATGGTATTGCAAAGACAAGTTCAAAATCTCGTTTAAGTGTAAATGGAAATCCGGCAGAGCAATCTCTTACTCTAACTGTGTTCAAAAATCGCGGAGCAAATATACTCGCTGTTACCGATACCATCGAAAAACGCTTGGTAGAACTTGAGGAAACCCTACTCAAAGACACTGTCGTACTCAGTACTTTTTCTTCAGCAGAATTTATACGCGCGGACTTGAGCAATCTGAGTCGTAGTGGATTACAAACCGTATTACTTGTTATATTACTGCTGCTCATAACGATTGGTTGGCGAGAATCTCTTATTGCAGGCCTTGCTATACCCCTATCCTTCCTTATATCATTTATTGGACTGCTACTTTCTGGAAACACTATTAATTTTATTAGTCTTTTCGCACTCATACTAGCCGTAGGTATTTTGGTTGACTCTGCAATTGTCGTGACAGAAGCAATACACACAAAAGTAGACAATGGCACTGATTCAAAAACAGCAGCCAGAGAAACTCTCCGAGAATTTAGCTGGCCTCTCATATCAGGAACAATGACCACAATTGCGGCATTCTTTCCACTGTTCTTTATCTCTGGAATTACAGGGAAATTTATTGCAAGTATTCCTTACACAATCATTTTTGTGCTGTCAGCTTCATTGATAGTTGCCCTTGCGATCATACCTCTTGTTGCAAGCACGTTCATTCGCAGACGAAATACGCACACGTCCCTAAGGAAAAAACAAGAATACTATACACATTGTCTACAAAATTGGTACCGAGAGAAAATACACAAACTACTTGGACATAGGAAACGAGAAAATATATTTCTAGTTGGAATTGTAGTTGCTCTTCTGTTGAGCTTTATACTTCCTGCTACTGGTGCGGTTCGGGTAATATTCTTTGCACAAGACGATCAAGACTTTTTGTTTATTGATCTTGAGGCACGTGAAGGAACCACAATAGACCAGACTGATTTGGCTACACGAGCAGTTGAGGAAGTACTTTATGATGAGCCAAATATTGAATCATTCGTTACGACAATCGGTAGTACTAGCAACTTTACCAGTGGTCAGTCTGGTGGAAAGTTCGCAAACATTAGTATCAACCTTTACAAAAACAGAAGCGAAACGAGCGTTGTAATACTTAATCGCCTCAGAGAAAACACTATTGGAATACATGGCATAGACGTGTCACTAGATCAACCCACCAACGGCCCTCCGGTCGGAAAACCTGTTGTTATAACATTCCTTGGACATGACGGGGAAGAGCTTGCTCGCGTGGCCGAGGGCGCGGAAAAGATACTTAAGGACATTGATGGTACAACCGACGTAGACACCAGCAGCAAGAACGACAGTATTGATATCATATTAACTATTGATAGAACAAAGACTATTGAAGTTGGACTGTCTCCACAAATAGTGGCTCAAACGCTTCGTAGTGCTGTTGCTGGAAGTGTCGCAACAACTGTTCGAAAAGATGGAAAAGACGTAGATATTGTTGTTGCTTTAAATCTAAATAAAGACTACAGAAACCCACATGAACATGCACACGTAACCATAGATTCACTACGTCAGATGACAATAGAAGGTCCAAAGGGTTCAGTACTTATAGGGTCACTTATTACTGCAACTCCTCAAAAAGGAGCTGGCGTTATTTCACACAAAGACAGAAAACGTACCACATCAGTTGAGAGCGAACTCCTCGACGGATTTAGTGCACGAGAAATTAACAAAGAATTCACTGCTAGACTAGACGAACTGAATATTGGAAATTCAGTCACTCTAGATATTGGTGGAGAAAGTGAGGACCTTGATCAGTCATTCCGTGATATGTTTGTTGCCCTCATTTTTGGATCGGTATTAATGCTGAGTATATTGATACTCCAATTCAACTCGTTCCGATATGCATTCTTTATCATAATAATCGTTCCCTTCTCGCTTATTGGTATCCTTGTAGGTCTTGCAATAAGTGGAAAGGCACTATCATTCCCTTCTATCATGGGATTCATAACACTCTCCGGTATTGTGGTAAATAATTCAATTATTCTTATAGACGCTATAAACCATAGACGAAGAGCGCACCCAGAAATTGAAATCAGAGAACATGTTATAGAAGGAACAGTGTCGAGACTACGTCCCATTCTGCTTACAACGGTAACAACGGTTATTGGTATATTCCCTCTTGTGTTCGCTTCTGATCTATGGGGACCACTTGCTTACGCTGTTATGTTTGGACTTTCGTTCGCGGTGATACTTACTCTTATTCTAGTTCCGCTACTTTACAATAGATGGCCAGGGAAAGAACTCCCTGAATAAACCTGCAACAAAAAATTACCCACCCTCTGATTTACAAAGGATGGGTTTATTTTTGTGGGTAACTATACTTCGCAAGAAGCCTTCTGTTGTCGCTCATAAATGTAGGTGATTAATTGTTCAGCCGTCCATGTCCTACCGTTACTCTTGATGGTAATATTAAGATCGGAGCCGAGTTCCTTGAGTGTCGCATCAAGGACTTTCGGTACATCTTCACTCCTGATTACCGCTTCAAGATTCATATCACTCACTTGATTATGCGTACACTCAGCAATCACGCGCTGCATTCGAGTACGAATCCAATCTATTTCACATGTATTCATACATCTCACCTCCTTTCTTTTTTAGGTTCAATCACGCCCTGTACTTACTGTAATCATATACCTCATTATAAATTACACAAGTAAGAAAAAACCCCGCAAAAAACGGGGGTTTTGTTAAGCAATCGGCTATCGAATTGCTGTAAATGCTTCTTTTATAGCACACATTGTACTCGTGTGTGCATATATTCTCTGTGTTTCTGAAATGTTCGTACCACTCCGTCTTACAATGGGCTGCAATTTTTCATTAGGGTGACCAAAGTTAAATAAGTGTCCATTTCGCTCCCCAACTCTGCGAAAACCAAGTGATGATGATCTACAACAAGTGAGCATTCCGCTTCCTTCTTTGTACAAAATTTCTGGAGGTATGTACAATGCGAAAAATGTACGATGCCATACTTGATTAGTTTTTTTGTAGACATCCCGATTGGTAATAACTTCTTTAACCTCGCTCAAATGGGTTAAATAATAGAATGCCATACGCCAACTAACTTCACTGACTATAAACCGCACAAGGGCAAACTTTCTAAACTTTTCTCTTGTAAACATCCAAAGGTCATGTTTATTTAGTTGTCCATGCACAAGAGCTTCCGCAGAATATGCACCTCGACGACTCCTTCCTGTCTTTGGATCATCCTCCGCTTTTGGCAAAATATACAAGAATAAATTTTCTGGATCCCTATTCACCTTAACACCACTTGTTACCGCCTTTCCCTTATTGTCATGACTTAATACGAACAGTCCTACACAGAAATTTTTCTGCTGTTTTGTATCCATTATATTTTTTTTATCAAAAACCAAAAACATCCCACTAAATCGTACGACACACTCGTGTCGATATATAGACGATTTGTAGTTTGGTGCCTATTTTCCAGTATACCACTCTTATCGCACACCTACGATCTCAACGAGATTAGTAAAAAATGAATCTTGCCGACTGAAATTAGCAAAATTCCCACTACAAATCAGTGTATTTTCTCTCACTAATGTTCACATTGCCTCGCAAAAATACATAATCTGTAGCAAAAATTTTGTCAATTTCAGCACGACATGAGATCATAGCTGTGCTCATATAAAATAAGTAACCTTTTTTTAACTATCCGTCAATATCAGATAATCCATCATGAATATGATCTTTTATAGCCTTGCCATGTGCCTTAAAAATAACTCGCTTTACTTTTCTTGGATTTGCCATTCCTCTCATCTCAAAATTTCTCCCTGCTCCAGCAGTCTGAACATGTATTGTGCCAAATTTCAAAAGTGTCGGAATAATACCATTCATTTCTACTGTAACATCCTGAATGCGCCGCAACCTAAAACTAGAAACATTTCTATTAAAAATTCCTTTTTGTTCGATATCAAATATACGCTGATTAGTAACGATCCAAACATCCAAATAATAGTCAGTCCAGATCAAGAAAAATACAGTCAAAGTGACCAGCAACCATCCACTATATATAAAAGCAAAAAGAGTTTCTGGATTCGCAGAGAAAATCGCAATAGCGTCGCTACCAAAAATGAACGTAAGGCCATTTATAAGAACATCCAAAAATGGTGTAAAAAATATTGGAAGTAACCCAGCAACAATAATAAATAACGCTTCCAAGACAAATATCAACCAGTGTTTGCGTGCCTTCATTATTACATGTTCATTTTTATGTAAACTTATCATGTTGCTATAAGTGCTACTGTCGATATATAAAATGCAACTAACAAAACAGCTCCGAGTACCAAAAATATAGTTTGCATTACAGGTATCCATTTGTCTCCTTTTAATCTGTATCTTTTCCAATGAAAAAGAAGTATAAGAGACATGATTAAAAATAGAGCAACAACAATCCAAAATGTAATCCAGATACGGTCTGGGGTAATAGATACTGTTAGAGCATTGGAAATGTCATTCATAAACTTATTGTAGCAAGCCAGGATGTCCTAGCAATGTACTACTGTATATATTGCAGCCCGACATCATAAATAAATGGTGAATGCTCCCATTACCTGATACCATATACAAATTACTAGTTAGGGAATAAAAATATGAGTAAATTTATATTGCTAATTAAAGGCGGTAGTCCAGATGATTCTAATAGAGATGAAATTATGGGTAACTGGAAATCTTGGGTGGGTGGTTTGAGAGAGAAAAGTGTTTTGGAAGACATGGGCGCATTTGAGGAAAACGGAAAAAACATAACCGGATCAGACAAAACGGTATCTGACTACGTGGCTGAGGTTGGAGGATACATGATCATAAATTCAGATAGCTTAGACTCTGCAACCGAAATAGCAAAAGGATCACCTTCACTTACTCTTGGAGGTAGTGTTGGGGTACATCCAATCCAAGACATGGGTCTGTAAGAAATACGTCAACCTGAACATAAGCGAGTATTAATAATGGAGACGGCCTATGGTGGCTGTCTCCATTATCTATCCCTATTATTTCTGACACCTTTTACTAATTAATACTATTTAATATGTCACAAATCGAAGAAACACGGGTATACAGTGCCACACCAGCAGAAGTCTGGGACAAAATAGGAGACCCAGGAAAGATAAACGAATGGCACCCGGTAATCCCAAAGTGTGAGACAGATGGAGACAATCGTACTTGTACTCTTTCTGATGGAGCTGTTATTAAGGAGCAAATCATAAGCCATGATGATGAGAAGATGATTTATACTTACAAAATTCTTGAGAGCCCTCTTCCGATACGCAATTATGAATCCAGTGTCTCGGTTACGCCTGAGGGTGATGGAGCTAAAGTTACATGGGCAAGTCAATTTGAAGTAGTTGATGCTCCTGCGGATGAAATAGAAGGGGCTATACGCGGCATATATGTAGCAGGATTAGAAAACCTTGATACAAAATTTTCGTAAAGATACATATAATTTTCTTACATCAGGGGTGGATCACAAAACACACGCAATTGCGTGTGTTTTTAATGCAAAAATAATATTTTTTTACTTATCTAAAACTATTCCGAATCCTCCACAGAATAGTTCCCTACCCTAATACGTTTCAATTCTAGAATACACGCAGGTATCCCAAGTCTCTGTCCTAGCTCGTGTACAATGGTTCTCACGTAAGTACCACTAGAGCAATGAATAGTGAATGTCGCTTCAACATATTTCTTATTCACATCAATCACATCCTCCCATCGTTTTGCTATTACCTCTTGTCTAAAATCTCCCTTAACATCTGCGACACGACTTTTGATTATTTCCAATATAATATCTCCAGATTGTTTTTCATAATTATTCAAAACTATTCCACCAACAGTCACAGAACGTTTTGGTCTTTCAATAGTATGTAATGCACCGTCCCGTGCGAATCGAAACAATGGTTTCCCATTAACCGTCTTTGATGAATACGGGGGGTATGTTTGATCATACGTTCCAATAAAAAACTTCGACTGCATTTCTATTTCCTTTTTATTTGGAACAGTATCAACTTGCGTCATTACCTCTCCCAAAATATCATATGTATCCGTAGAAAATCCAAACAAGACTTTTACGACATACTCCTTTCCCAATGCGAGATACTTATTTTTTTCATATCTCTCTTCACCGGCAAGTACAAGCAAGACGCCTTCTGCTATTGGATCGAGACGTCCCGCATATGTCATGGGCACATCAATATATTCTTTGTGCGTATCACGAAAACGCTCGATGCAGGCAAGTGGTGTTTCTCCTTTTCTTTTGTATAAATTGAGAACCTTGTTCATGATATGCAAATCGGATACACTATAAGAACTCAGAGACTATATCATGTCAGGGCGAAATTCTAGAAATTTTTGCCACATCATGTGTTTTTTGAAGAAACAATGCAAATGAGCATTGTTGATGAGAAAAACGCAGGATGTGGTGAAAATTAATGAATTTCACCCCACATGAGATGGTGGAAGAGTTCTATAATGAAGGAGAAAGGTGAAAAAAATCTATCAACAGAACCGTACAAAGGTGTACGGGATTTTTATCCTGAAAGCCAAAGTATACAGAACTATATTACAGACGTCTGGAAAGCCACAGTTGAGAGCTTTGGATACCAAGAATACAATGCCTCAATACTTGAGCCATCAGACCTTTATAGGGCCAAAACTGGCGAGGAAATCGTCAATGAGCAAACATATACATTTACAGACCGTGGGGACAGAGAAGTCACTCTCAGGCCAGAAATGACCCCTACAGTAGCCCGTATGATCGCTAAAAAGCGCAAAGAACTCTCTTTTCCTCTACGATGGTACTCAACGCCTAATCTATTCAGATATGAACGCCCGCAGCGTGGTCGTTTGCGTGAGCACACCCAGCTAAATGTAGACTTTTTTGGTATTGATACTATCGATGCAGAAATCGAGCTTATTTCTATTGCGAGCACATTATTAACCAATTTTGGGATGAGCCCAGAGCAATTCGAAATACGTATAAACGATCGTGCTGGAATGAGTAAAGCATTCAGTGAAATGGGTCTATCTGATGACCAAACATACAAAATGTACAAATTACTTGATCGCAAAAAGAAAATTGATAACTTCGATGAAGAGGCAGAGAAAATAATAGGAGCCCCTCTTGATCTTTCAAAAGTGAAAAGCATTGCGGTTACTAAACTCATCAGACAGTTAAACGAAATTGGCATAACGAATGTTAAATACGACCCCTCAATAATTCGAGGATTTGATTATTACACCGGTATTATTTTTGAAGTGTTCGACACAAGTTCAGAGAACAATAGATCACTATTTGGTGGAGGACGTTACGATAACCTTCTGGATATTTTTGGAGTTGACCCTGTTCCCACTGTCGGATTTGGAATGGGAGACGTAACTATACGAGACGTTCTTGATACCTATGGTTTACTTCCAGAAGTAATATCTACAACTGACCTTTCGATATGTGTTACAAAACCAGAATACAGAGATTTTGCAACCCTGCTTGCCAAAGACGTTCGTGCACAAGGAGTAAACGTATCTGTGAATTATTCAAACAAAAAAGTTGGCGACCAGATACGATATGCGGACAACAAAAAAATCCCCTACATCACCTGTATTGGTGATGATGAGGTAAAAGGAGAAACGTTTAAAATAAAGGAGCTTGCTACAGGAAAGGAAACTGAAGTGACTAGAAACACTGTCACGGAAGCATTTGTTGAATAATGAGAAAAATAACGTTTGATATAGAGACAAGTAATATTTTTAGTGAGGTTGCGAGCAACAATGCCCGTGATTTAGATTTGTCTGTTATATGTATTCATGACTCAGAGACAGGTGAATACAGCAGTTACAAACAAGAAGAGCTTTCGAAGCTGTGGCCCATTATGGAAAAGGCTGATATGTTAATCACATTTAATGGAGACCATTTTGATATTCCTCTGTTAGATAAATACTATCCAGGAGACCTAACGCAAATAAAGAGTTTGGATTTATTGAAGGAGGTTCGTGCTTCTCTTGGACGACGTATTAAATTAGACACTCTTGCACAGGCGACATTAGGCTCACAAAAAAGTGGTAACGGATTAGATGCTGTCACGTGGTGGCGTAATGGTGAATATGAGAAAGTAATCAAGTATTGTATTGACGATGTAAAGATCACAAAGCAAATTTATGAATATGCACGCAAAAATAATTCTCTTAAATATCTCGATCTTCCATCGCGAAATGTTAAAGAATTCAAACTAGACGCTAGTAATTGGGAGGAAAAAGAAGATCATATAATGACACATACGTTGTTCTAGTAATTAGTAGCTGGTAGATGGTAAATGAAAATACAGGGGTCAGACCCCTGTATTTTGACCTCGGTATAGTTGGGGTTTTCTTTGACACAATTCGTTAGAGGAGTACACTAAATCTAGAAACCTTAACCAGGAAAGGAATTTGTTCTATGCAATTGCAATTAACATCAGTAGTAAGATTTTGTACTTTATTTATTATCACCCTTCTGATTTCTATCGGATTTGGAATAAACTCAATAAACTTTACCAATGAGCACATAAGCAATGCTGCACGGTATGCATCGCTCGTGTTTGCATTGGCTCAGGTCTGCACAGTGATTGGTATATTAATCATGGAGGACCGTTGGTTTTACCTCTTTAAACCTCTCAAAAGAAAGGTTGTCATGTGAATGTATTCAAATCAGCGTTAATAATATTGGTTGCGTTCATGTGCATATTACTTCTAGGAGCAGTTGCGTTTATAACAATATTCTCTAATTGGAAAGTTGCCTTTAGCAACTTTAGCAATAGGTATACGAACACAGAATATCAACCTCCTCCCCAGTCGGATTACTTTTCCGAACTTAGAAGAGCCCTGTCACATGACTGGGCTCTTTTTTTGTTGTTACATACCTTCTTCGCGTAACTGCTCAATAAGTTTTTTGGAATCTTTTGAAAGTTTCTTTGGCATATCAATCTCGATTCGTATCATCAGATTTCCTCTCCTATTTCTGTTATTAGGAATTCCCTCATCCTTAACTCGCAATATTTCACCATGCGTTACTCCACTAGGAATTTTAACAGTTATCCCTCCATCAATAGTATCAATAGAATATTCAGATCCAAGAAGAGCATCCGAGAGTTTAACAGATAATGTCATGTGCAAATCATTTCCTTGTTTGGTAAACACCGCATGAGGTTTTGTATGAATCTTGATATATAAATCTCCTGCAGTTCCACCAGAAACAGCTTCTCCTCCTCCTGTCATTCGTATCATTTCACCATTACTTATTCCAGATGGAGTTTTAATAGTTATTTCATCCTCTCGCTTATGAACTCCCTTACCACTACAGGTATCACATTTTTCTTTTGGTATCTTTCCACTACCATGACAGTCTTCACAAATACGCTCAGATGAAAATATGCCAAACAGTGATCGCTTTGTTTCGTGAAGACTTCCCTGTCCATTACATTTACCACAAGCCATATCCTCGCTTCCCTTTTTAGCTCCGCTTCCTGTACATGTTTTACATACTGATACTTTGTTTAAAAGAATTTTACGCTCTGCACCAAAAACTGATTCCTTGAAAGTCAGTTCAATGTCTATAGAAATGTCGCGACCTCTCTCACCACCTTGACGTCCTCGGCCTCTACCTCCAAACGCCTGACTAAAAATATCTCCGAGATCAAATTCTACATTTCCACCTTGCCCTTGAGTAAACTGAGAAAAATCAAAACCGCCGAACCCACTATTGAATCCAGCATTTCCACCACCTCCTCCACCAGCGAAAGTGTGCCCATATGTATCATACTCAGCTCGCTTTTTTTCATCTGAAAGCACCGCATAGGCCTCACTCATTTCATTAAAGCGCTCTTTATCACCACCCTTCTTATCAGGATGATACTTATGCGCAAGCTTTCGAAATGCTTTCTTTATCTCATCCTTTGATGCCTTTTTATCAACACCGAGAATATTATAGTAGTCTTTTCCCATGTCGATTATATATTACTTATTTTGTCCTGAGCCTGTCGAAGGATTTCCCTTGTTGCCCTTTCCCTTTCCTTGGTCCTCTTTGGGTGAGCTTGTCGAATCCTTCGAAGGATTTTTCTTTGATGTAGAATCTTCTTTTTTTACTTCTGCTTCACGCACGTTATCTTCTTTTCCCTGTTCTGAGCTTGCCTGCGGTGAGCCAGTCGAATCCGTCGAAGTATTTTCTCCTTCCTTTGCTCCAGCTTCTTGCCCTGAGCTTGCCGCAGCGGTTTCCTGTGCAGCCTTGTTTAATATCTCACCAATCTTTTGCATTTCAGTAGAAAGCTCGGCTGCTGCTGTCTTAATCGATTCTCCATCATCGCTATCCTTTACTTTCTTAAGGGCTTCAATCTTTTCCTCAATCGTTTTCTTTGTATCTTCAGGTATTTTTCCCTCTGCATCTTTCAATGCCTTTTCTGCCGTATAGATCAACTGCTCAGAAATATTCTTTTGCTCAACTCCTTCTTTCTTTTTCTTATCTTCCTCCTCGTGTATTTCAGCATCCTTCTTCATCTTTTCAATGTCCTCATCAGTAAGACCAGAACTTGCTTCGATTCGAATTGTTTGTTCCTTACCACTTGTCTTGTCCACCGCCTTTACATTAAGAATTCCGTCAGCATCTACATCAAAAGAGACTTCTACTTGTGGCATACCTCGTGGCGCTGGTGGAATTCCATCCAGAATAAACCGTCCAAGAGATTTGTTATCTCCCGCCATAGCCCGCTCTCCCTGCACAATATGAATTTCTACTGAAGCTTGATTATCAGCTGCTGTTGAAAATGTTTGTGATTTACCTGTTGGGATAGTTGTATTCTTTTCAATTAGTTTTGTCGCTACACTTCCCATGGTTTCAATACCAAGAGACAATGGAATAACATCGAGAAGTAGAACATCCTTCACATCTCCCGCAATAACGCCTCCCTGGATCGCAGCCCCGAGTGCTACTACTTCGTCAGGATTAATAGATTTATTTGGCTCTTTATTAAAGTATTCTTTAACACGCTCCACGATTTTTGGCATACGTGTCTGTCCACCAACAAGAATTACCTCATCGATATCTCCAACCTTAAATGGAGATGCCTCTATTGCTCGCTTTGTAATCTCTAATGCTCGATCAATATATTCACTCGCCAATTCCTCCAATTTCGCTCGAGTAAGCTTCAGCAATAAGTGCTGTGGCCCATCTGCATTTGATGTAATAAATGGAATATTTATTTCACTTTCTGCTGTAGTTGATAGTTCAAGTTTTGCCTTTTCAGCAGCTTCGTCTAAACGCTGAAGAGCGAGAGGGTCCGAACTAATATCGACTCCACTTTCCTTTTTAAATTCAGCTACAATCCAATTAATAATTTTTTGATCGATATCCTTTCCTCCCATGTGTGCATCTCCATCTGTTGATTTTACTTCAACGACATCATCTCCCACCTCGAGCACTGAAACATCAAATGTTCCACCACCAAAATCGAACACAACAATTTGCTCGTCTTTCTTTTTATTAAATCCGTATGCAAGAGCCGCCGCCGTTGGTTCATTGATTATTCGCTTTACATCTAGACCTGCAATTTTTCCAGCATCTTTTGTTGCTTGTCGTTGACTGTCATTAAAATATGCAGGAACAGTAATAATAGCCTCGGTAATTTTTTCACCGATCTTTGTTTCTGCATCAGTCTTCAACTTTTGCAATATCATAGCACTGATCTCCTCTGGACGATGCTTTTTTCCACCCATCAATACAGAAACTCCTCCATTTTTTGCCTTCTCAATTTCAAATGGAATAATCTTCTTATCTTGCTGCACTACTTTGTCATCAAATGAGTGCCCAACAAAACGCTTAATACCGAAAACAGTATTCTTTGGGTTAGTAACCGCTTGTCGCTTTGCAAGCAAACCAACTAAACGTTCATCATTTTTTGATATTCCTGCGATAGAAGGTGTTGTACGTGCTCCCTCTGCATTTTCTATAATCTTTGGTTCACCATCCTCAATGATTGCCATTGCTGAATTGGTTGTTCCAAGATCGATTCCTAAAATTTTGCTCATATAAATATAAAACTAATTAACAAATTTATTTGGCCTCGCCTGCATTCCTGCCCCCAATCTCATATACTTTCACTCGTGCTGGTCGAACTATCTTTTCTCCCATTTTATACCCTTTACTTATAACACTTGAAATCTTTCCATCTTTACTAACATCATCTGTTTTCTCTGTATCAACTGAATCATGCTCACTCGGACTAAACATCTCATTTTCTGGATTAATCACTGTGACACCATTATCAGTAAGAACTTGTTGCAATTGACTATAGATATGTTCAATACCAGTGCGCCATACTTTGTCTACTTTTTCCCAGACTTCTTTGTTGGACATGGCTATATCAAAGCTATCAATCGCGGGTAACAAATCATTTATGATGCCCTCCTTCGCAAATCTAACGAAATAATTTCTTGATTCCTCATCACGTTTCCGTGAATTTACAAAGTCAGCTTTGTCTCGTTGCCATCCGGCTAGATATTCTGCAGATTTCTCCTTGCTTGCCTTTAACTCCGCGCGAAGTTTTTTCATCTTGGAAGATGAAGCTTCATCCGTGACAACTTCTTCGGTTGGTTCAAGCTCAATATCTAACTCTTCAATTGGTAGTTTTTTACTCATAATTAAGAACACATTATACATGATATTGTGTCAAATGTACACCCCTCACCTTTTTTTGTCACACAAAAAAAGGTGAGGGGTAAACCTTTATCCCATGAGCTAGTCAGAAATACATACAAAAAACCGCATCCGCCAGCTGACGGATGCGGTTTTTTCTTTTTATATAAATTATCGCTTTGACCATCCTTCAACGATGCTCAGGATTCCGCAAGCTATCGCTTACTCCATTGAGCCGCTTTACGCGCTTTCTTCAATCCAAACTTCTTTCGCTCTACACTTCTTTGATCTCGAGTAAGAAATCCCTTTGCCTTTAAGCCTTTACGTAATTCAAGATCGAACTTTAAAAGTGCTCTGGCGATTCCGTGTCGAACAGCTTCAGCTTGTGCACTGACACCACCACCGCGAACGTGTGCAGATACTGCAAATTTCTGACCCTCTGATTCATCGAGTGCTTGTGTTGCAACCATTTGTAAATGCTTTGTTGGGAAATATGTTGCAAGATCTTTACTTTCGTTAATAAGGAAAGATTGCTTACTTCCTTCAGTCAACCGAATACGGGCAACCGCTTGCTTGCGTCGTCCTACTGCTTCTAGATATGCCTTTTTGCTTTTTGTTTCTGCCATACGTACTAGAGTTATTCGGTAACTATTAAATTCTTCAACATAATCGGTTGCAATTTGTTCTTTGGTAACATTCCCTTAACAGCTTTTGAAACTATCGCCTTATATCCCTTTCGCGCTGAAAGTTTTCCTAATGACTCGAACTTCAATCCTCCTGGATATCCAGAATATCGTCCATACATTTTCTCGTCTGCCTTTTTACTTGAAATATCAAGCTGAGACGCATTCGCTACAGTTACTTCTACATTTGGTGCTGTATTCTTTGCGAAATCAGTTGTGTTTTTACCAATCAAAATAGCCGCCGCTTCTGAAGCGATTCGTCCCAATTTCTTTCCTGTTGCATCAATAGTATATGTTTTCATAATTATACAAATTCAATTCGAGCCATCTTACTTGCGTCTTTTTGTCGTGTTGGCATTTTCGTAATACGAGTATACCCTCCGTTTCGATCTTTATACTTTGGACCGAGTGTTGTAAAAATCTTTTGTACTGCCTCGCTATTGTTATCAAGACGTGCTGACACCATTCTCCGAGCTGCAACACTATCAGATTTTCCCTTTGTTATCAATTTCTCAACAAATGGACGAAGCTCCTTGGCTTTTGCCTCGGTTGTATTAATACCCTCTTCGAGCACCAAAGAACGTGCAAGCCCCTTCAAAAGCGCACTTCGCTGTCGAGTAACTCGTCCCAATTTTCGTCCTGATTTACGATGCTGCATATTATTAGTCCTTAAATCCTACACCGAGCTTTGTCAGTGCCTCCTTAATTTCCTCGACTCCTTTAGCTCCCATTCCTTCTAATGAAAGAACTTCATCTTCTGCCTTACGAACCAAACCGCCAACTGTTCGGATATTTGCTCCAGCAAGTGCATTACCTGTACGAGCAGAAAGTCCTAACTCCTCAATCCTCGTCTTTAACAATTCTGTATCGATTTCTGTGTCATTTGAAGAAACCTCCTCAGATTCACCTTCTACTTCATCAACAACGTCAGTCATTGTATCTGTAACAGGCTCATCTTCTTGGAAACCAACAATCGCCTTCAATTGATTGATCATAATCTCAATAGCCTGCTCAAGAGCTTCTCTTGGCATAACAATACCATCTGTCTCTATAGAAATTCGCAGCTTATTGAAATCAGTTCGATCCCCAACTCGCATATTTTCTACTTCATAGTTAACACGTCGAATTGGTGTAAAAATTGCATCAAGTGCAACGATTCCAATATCAACACGATCTTTTTGTAAAACTTCCTTTGGAATATATCCAATTCCTTTTTCTACAGTTAATTCCATGTCGAGTTCTGCATTCTTGTCACTCAATGTTGCAATCTCTTGTTCTAGATTCAAAACCTCTACTTGTCCAGGAACTTGCAAGTCTGCTGCTGTAACAGATTTTGGACCAGTAACTTTCAGTTTTAATATCTGAGGCTCATCTGTAAGCATTTTAATTCGAACCTTCTTTAGGTTAAGAAGAATTCTAATAACATCCTCCTTAACACCTTTTAGTGTTGCAAACTCGTGATTAACTCCATCAATCTTAACTGCAGTAATAGCAGAACCAGGTAATGATGAAAGAATAATACGTCGAATAGAGTTCCCTAGAGTGTGACCATACCCTGGGTAAAGTCCATCCACCTCATATACACCCGTGAATCCTTCTTCACGAATTACTTTTGGTTGTGATGGCAATACGATGTTGTAATCAAGCATACTTTTAAAATTAGTTAACTTTTGAAATGAGGTAAACTATACCTCGTTTTTGCTAGTTGCGCAATACTATTATCGACTATAGTACTCAAGCACAGAGGTTATATCGAATAGTAATTCCTCTTCGCCTTGCTTAGGCATTCCCTGAACTTCACCTGACAGTGTCTTTGGATCAAACTTTACCCAAGTGACTGGTGTTGTATTTGCAAGCTTATCTACTAATCCTTCAAATACTTTCTTTTCTTTGCTTCCCTCTCGAACAGCTATCTTGTCTCCTACTTTCAATGCGTATGAAGGAATGGTTACTTTGCGACCATTTACTGTAATGTGTCCGTGGGATGAAAGTTGTCTTGCAAGTGCTCGTGTGTGGGCTAGCCCCATTCGGAATACGATATTGTCTAATCGTAATTCAACATCCTGATAAAGCATTTCGCTCGGAACTACTCCTTTCTTACTTGTAGCTTTTGCAATGTAGTTTGAAAATTGCTTTTCGTATAGTCCATATACATAACGCATCTTTTGTTTCTCCATCAACTGACGTCCATATTCTGAAAGTTGCTTTCGTCGCTTTGTGCGCTTGCCTCCACGATTTTTTGACAGAGCAAACTTTGGCGTTTGAGTCTTCTCAAACACTGGTGCTCCAAGTCGCTTTGCAATTTTGTATTTTGGTCCGGTAATCATAAAAATATATTATACGCGCCGAGGCTTAGGTGGGCGTGGTCCATTAAATGGTACTGGGGTAACATCTGTAATCTTTTGTATATTTATACCTTTTGATCCAAATGCTCGGATTGCTGACTCACGTCCTGAGCCAACTCCCTTAACAATTACGTTTACCTCCTTTACTCCAATTTGTGCTGCTTTTTCACCAATCAATTCTCCTGCTTTTGCTGCTGCGAATGGTGTTCCTTTCTTTGCACCCTTGAATCCAAGAGCTCCAGTTGAAGACCATGTAACAACATTTCCACTATTATCAGTAAGAACTATCTTTGTGTTGTTATAGGTTGCTTGAATGTATAATCGTCCACTGGCGATCTTTCGCTTTATTGTACGAGCAAGAGACCGAGACTTTCGTCCCTGATCCATTTCTCCACCAGCTTTTTTTGCAACTTTTTTCTTACCCATAAATTTAAATTCTAAAAAATTTAAAACATTTGACATGTGACCATTAACCTTTGACTACCACTTCGTCCTGTCTTGTCCTTAAGTCAATGGTCACATGTCAATTGTTAATCGTTATTTTTTGTCTACCTTAGTTCGTCCAGATCCCATAGTCTTTCGGACGTTACCACGAACTGTACGTGAATTACTCTTTGTTCGTTGTCCACGAAGTGGCAATCGCTTATTGTGTCGAGAACCTCTATAGCTCTTCACATCTTTGAGTCGCTTGATATTACCCGAGATCTCTCTCTTAAGATCTCCTTCAATAACAAATTTCTCAACTTCCTCTCGAATCTTATTCTCTTGCTCAGCAGTCAGTGTAGTTGGCTTTGTGCCATGCTCGATTTTTGCTGCATCAAGAATAGTATGTGCACGTGCTCGTCCAACTCCATAGAGTTCGGTAAGTGCAATCTCTAGTCTCTTCTTATCTGGTAGTGTAATTCCTAAAATTCGCATAATAATTAACCTTGACGCTGTTTATGGCGTGGATTACTACAAATGATACGAAGACGCCCCTTTCGTCTAACGAGTTGGCATTTCGTACACATTTTTTTAACTGAGCTTTTAACCTTCATATTTAAACAAAAAAACACATCGACAATATAAACATGTGCAAATCGATTAATTTCTGAATCGCTTAGTGATACGGGCCTTCCCGCCATATGGGTCGATTTCAAGGGAAACCTTGTCTCCAACCAACACTCGTATACGATGCAAACGCATTTTTCCTGAAAGATAGGCAAGAATTGGTTCTTCACCCCCCTCATCCAGTTTTATGCGGAACAGTGTATTTGGAAGGGCCTCTGTGACCACTCCCTCAACCCCGTTATCCTTAATCCCTTTATTGTTACTATTGTTACTATCCATGTATAGATGCCCACGTATACTAGCAGAAATTATGCTAATACGTCAAGCTCTTTTTGATTAATCCTAATTAGTTAGGATAATGCCAGATTTAGATGACTATTCAGCGTCACGAACCTTGATACGTGTGATCCTCTCTGGGAAGAATTTTTTCCAAAATGGACGTATAACTATCTCTGCAGAATCAATACCTGGGTGCAATGCAAGTATTTTTTCAACATCTAGCTTTGGTTGACCTGCAAGATCTTCACGTAATTTATCTCCATCATATGTCCATCTAATATGTGGAGTTCCAGCCATAGTGAAAGACACACTAGTATCCTCTGCGGGAACAGCCGCATCTTTATCTAGAAATGCAACCTCCAAAGTATTTATGTTATCTATAATCACCGTGTTCCCATCAAAATCTGCAACACTTTGACTAGCAATATATCGACTCAAATCTTTCGTATCAAACATCACCGCATGCAGCGTAGCTTTTTCATTAACAATCACTGAATCTGAGCTGTCTTCAACAAGAGGGAGTTGATCAAATGTAAAGAAATATGAATCAGGATAGATGACAAATTGCTCTGGCTTTTGAGCAACTGTCTCTTCTAACAACTGTTCTCGCAATTCTGTTTGTAATATTGTTCGCGCCTGGTTTAAATCAGATTCGCTTGCAGTAGGCACTGTACCAGAAAAACCTCCTGCCATTGCAGTCTTTGATCTCGCAAATATCTTACCTTCCCTGGGATCATTTTTTAATCCCGGTATTGCGAAATCAACCATATCTATATTGTATTCGTCCCCAGGAAAATCAGCATATACCGTAACCTCTATACTGCCGGGAATAACTTCACCATTTTTTGTTTTCTGACCCGGTACAAATATAGATCGATCGATGCGGTAGATCAGTCCATCTGGACTTGAAAATCGTGTGTTAGTAATTAGTTTTTGCGATGTATCACTAAATGTATTAAATATAACTATTTTTCCTGATGCGCGTCTTTCTATTTTCTCTGAACCCGTTGCCCCAATAGTTTTGCTGCTCTCTTTTGTAAGAGTCATTATTTGATACGCCAACTCTCCTGAACCAGGATCCTTGTAGGCCACAAAAGTTCCTTCCAATACTGCTGGAACCTTCTTTGCTTCTACTGTTATTCGCGCACCAGAGAATAAAAGGGATACCGCGAATATAAGAAACAGTATAGAAAATGCTCCACTCACAACGAATGTCCATCGAGGGAGACCTCGTCGTACTCGTGAACTTCTTCGCTTTGATTTTGCAGGAATTGCCTTTTTTTCGACAACCTCTTCTTCTTCGTACACTTCCTCTGGCTCACGCTTTTGTGCAGGAGCAGCAGCCTTTGCGGCAGAGGTTCGTCTGGTGCCACGTTTTACTGTGACATTGCGTATGCTTCGTCCTTCTGGAGGAACGACATCTTGTAGAGGTATTTTGGTCATATGTTGTTTACGAGCACCATTATATCACGATTTGTACAAAAGACTACTTGTCCATTCCTTCTTTATCTGTATACATTTTGTTAAAAAACAATGCTTCTGTGGATAAAAAAGGGCTGCGGTATGCACCTTCAGAGAAATTACAAAATGAAGAAAATGTATGTTCACCTAATAGAGCAACGCTAAACGTCTGTCCATGGACAACTATTTCTTTGGGTTTTGAACTCCCTGAAAATACATTCATCCATGATAGGACCTCTTCATCAGATATCACGAATACTTGCGATGGTAATAAATGGTTTTCTGGATATTCAGAAATCTGCTTATCAAAAATAGATACGATGTTGTCTACAATGCTCCCTAATACAGTATTAATCGTTGACGTTGATTTTGCATCTCCACGCCCCTCCGCATATAGGCGTAACAGAGAATGCGCCTGTGTTGGTGAAATATTCAAAGATGCACCTACGTTACGTATAATGTGATTTCTCCCAACAGCAACCGGCAATGTCTTTTCCAATATACCTGTGTGCATAATCATAACTTCGCTCATTTCTCCACCGACTGACAATACAATAAACGAATCGTCGACACTAACCATATCTCGCAATACAGTACTAGCAATAACAGGAAAAGCATTAAAGATTATATTTCGCACACCAATAGTTAAATCTATATGGCGGCGAATCGTGTTAAGGATCTTCTTGGGAGAAATACTTACAAATACAGAGGCCTCTAAATGATCCACCTCACCCTTGTATTCTGGTTGTGACTCATACCCATTGAGCAAGAGACGCATGACGCTTTGATCAATGACCTCAAGAACTTCTGGCTTATGAACAAGAGATGCTTTTGTTGTCGCTTCCTTTTTAATTATCTCTTCTACTTCTTGATTAACTAATGAGCTCAACATTGTTGGAGATACAGTAAAAGGAGTTCCTTGTTCATAAGTGATTGTACGTGTCTCTGAATGTACCCATGGCGCCGCAATAGTCACCGCAACTTTTTTTATTGATTCTTGACAATACCCATGTCGAAGGAGGGCATCCACTCCATCTGATTCAACACGATGCAAAACAATGGTGAGAGTTGCGGACATTTCATTTGCCAATTTTACAAGAGAAAGGTTCTGCCCAGTCTCAAGCACATGATTAACGCTAAATAAAATTTTGGGAGTAAAACCCGCATTCAGTTCTATCAATGCTGCACTAATACGAGAACTGCCTATATCAAGAGCGAGAATAATATCGTGCTTATTTTTTGAAGAAGAAAATAGACTCATGTATACCAATTGTAGCAGTAAAAAAGACCGCCGGGAAACCCGAACGGTCTTTGTTCAAATAAATATATGATCAGCCTCCAATTCTAATTGCCTCATTTTGTTTACTGTACCCAGTGATCCGCAACTTCCGACGCCACGTACGAATCACATGCTCTGTCACTCCTACACACTCACCAATAACACGGTCAGAGGCTCGCCCAAGGAAAGGCTGGACTTTTGCTTTCCAATCATCAATCTGATGTACGTAGATATTACCGATTTTGCGGAATGCATTTTCCAATGTACCAAAATGAAGAAGTGCTGAACGGACAACCGATATATTTTCAACCATAAGCTCATCAGGTGTACGATCACTTCTCTTCTCTTGTCCCAGCCAATGAAGTACTTGCTGAGGACACCAAAATTGAACTCTGGTTGAAGAGAAATCTCCTCGCGCAATCAGATATGCCTGAAAACGATCACCGCAATTTGGACACACGGTTGTGGTGTCATATGAATTATCAAGGAATCCTCGCATGATAACTATCGGAGCCGGAGTATGTCTACATTTAGGACATTCTCCGATCGGAGTAAAATGATCACCGTGTACCGCATTTGTAATTTCAATCAGTAAATCAAGCTGACATTCTAAACGTTGACTGCGTGAAATTTTACGGACATGTGCCTGTTTATGCCTAATAGCGTGACCTATACCTATCATAATGTTTCCTTTCGTTTCGTTTTGTTTTGTTTTGTTTTGTTTTGTTTGATTTTATTTAGTTGTGTAAAGTTCAAATATCGATGACACTTTATATCATTAATAATAGTCTATGTCAATCTATACTACAACAACACACCTTGATGATATTTAATTTGTTGTGACAATTTCTCTACACGTAGACCGAGCATACGTATATTCTTTTTATGTGGATTCTCTTGTCTGTCCATAAAAGGCAAGAGAAGCTTGATCGCTTGTCTCTCCAACTCGCGCTCTGTTTCCATTTCTACCTTTACGGTAAGTGATCGGGTAAATGTCTCAAAATCACTAAACCGAACTGTAATAACAACTGTTCGAAAAGACACAAATCCATCAGCTTTAAATCGTGAATATACTTCATCCACTATATCCTTTATTGATTTCATAAGTGTCCTTAGCGCCAGAGTGTCTTCCATAAACGTATCGTGTACTCCTACAGATTTTGCTACATCTTTTTTGGTCTGTATTGTTCGCGAGTCAATTCCACGCGCTCGATCATATAAATCACTTCCCCATTTTCCTAAACGTTTTATCAAAGACTCTCGTGAGAATTTTCGAATGTCTCCAACTTTTCGAATACTTAATCGCATTAGACTTTGTGCTGTCTTGGGACCGATACCTGGAATCGCTCGAATCGGAAGTGGTTCCAAAAAACTCTCCACATCTTCCTTATTCACACTAGTGATGCCATAGGGCTTCTTAATATCAGAAGCTATCTTTGCAACGAGTTTGCTCGGCGCGATACCGAGTGAACACGTAAGGTTTTCTTGCTTTTTTATTTCACTCTGTATTTTCTTTGCGAGTCTTTCTGCATCACGCATATTTCTGCAATGCGAAAAATCTAAATACGCTTCATCGACGCTTACTTGTTCAACAGACTTTACATGTTTACGAACTATCGCAAATATTTTGCTTGAAACTTTTCCGTACTTTCCGTGGTGGGGTGTTATAAAAATACATTCTGGTTCGCCGCGCCTCTTTGCATCCTCTGAAAACTTCCACGCACGTGTAATCGGAAGTGCTGAACCAATACCGTATTTCCGTGCGGCGTAATTTGCAGTCGCAACAACTCCGCGACCTTTACCACCATCAGGATCACTCCCCACAGAGATGGGAAGTCCTTTTAGATACGGCTTGTCACGCTCTTCAATAGAGGCAAAGAAAGCGTCCATATCGAGATGAGCTATTATGGGCATTGATCTATTATACGCTTCTTTGTGAATGTATTGACAAATCCATATTCTCTGGTAATGTAATTTTGGACTTACTACAACAAAACAACCCCAAGCAACATTATGAAACTAGTACTAAGTGATAATACAGCAACCAGCATACTGCCAGGTGACGTGGCTAATTTTGAACCAGAACACAAACTACTATCTTTTTTCAGACTCTCTAATTCCTCAGGAAGTTCCAGACTTTTAATGATCAAGTTGACTGGACCAGACGACAAGATACTAGTTTCAGCCTCTAGTGGTAATCAAATACGTACAATATTGGAACTCATGACATTAGCATCTCCAACTCCACTTACTGTTGACATAGAGGAGCGATCGACCGATACCGACTACTGGTTCAAATTTGTTACATCAGAGTAACTACACTCTATACTGCAACAATAAACCCCTACTTCGTAGGGGTTTCTTTTTTGCTCATCGCATACACAACATCCTTTCTCTCCACAACAATCTCCCATCCATTACGTTTCGCATGTTTATATAATTTTTTATTTGGATTRAAACAAATSGGTCKCTCWACCATYTCRAGCATTGWKATATCWCCTTCGGTATCYCCTATACCAATTGAACCTTTCAGTGTRAGWCCTTCTCGCTCTACYGCACGCTTCACWATGTTTGCYTTRTTCTCTATCAAATGYTCATCTGCKACYGYTCCRGTAAATCKRTCRCTSGGACCMARTTCATAAAAKCGTCCRTARATCTTATCGAAACCKAGYTCCTTACARAACATGTCKARYACYCCTTTTGGAGACTGTGATATTGCTACAAGAAARTATCCNCNNNCTTCTTTAATTTYTKWGCMAGMTCTGTTGTRAAYGTATAYGTCTGATGACCAAATCKCTTCATAACAACCYTAGTRGCACGRGCAAAATCACGATAGTGTACACCTTTAATATTGTCCATAAATACATGCACCACAGCGGTAATGTATTCTTCATAATCTCCTCGCCTCTCCAACCATCTCTTCTTCTCGCGTGCGTAGGTGCGTCGCACTGATACGTCAAACACTCCTTCGTCAATCAATGCTTCAACAACTTCAATAAGTAAGCTCGATCGAAAGAGTGTACCGTCCACATCAAATACTGCGAGTTTTTTCATACTATTTTTTCGGCAAAATATACAGGTCCTGATTGTATCCTCCGACACCAACAAATTCTGCTTCGCCGTTAATTACCTTTTCAAATTGATTACATGCGAAACACCCGCCTTCTCCCTGCGGACAGTCGAATGCCCTGCGAGCGCGCACGTCTTTTATTTTGCGCGCGACTTCTATCACACGCTTATATGACTCTTCTAGATCAGGAAGAGGTTTTTCTATCAGATCATCATCGCGATCTAAATACCAATAGCTTGCCTTGGTTACTTTTCTCTTTTGTGTGTTCTTTAGAAGTAGGCTATAAATCGGCAACTGTAGAGAATCTTCTTTTTCTTCATTGCGTCCTGTTTTGAAATCAATAACATTTACACTGTCGTCCTCTTCCATATATTCAAGCCAATCAATTTTCCCACAAAGAATAATGTTATCGTCTTCTGAGATAAAGTAATGCGGAAGGTCTTGATTCATTCGAATCACTTTATTATTCAGTGGATCTTTTATTCTCTCCACACGTTCCAACATTGCGACACCGCGTGCTTTCACTTCTGCTTCTTCTTCGGCACTTGTGAATCCTCCCATCTTTCCTGATACCTTTTTCCAAGCTTCCTCAAACGCAGGCAGAAGTGATTTACTAAAACGCTCGCCTGATGGTAGGTCAGCAAGTCCTTCAACTATTTCATGTACGATTTGTCCGAGTGCGAGTGGTGGATTGATAATGTTTACCTTGTGGCGAGTCTTTGGATCTTTATATACGTTCTTTAAATAATATAATCGTGGGCATTGTAAGAAATCCCCAATTGAGGAATGACTGACCCAGGTCGCTTTAAACTTATCTTTCATGAAGGGTATTATAGCAGAAAAGCCCGTGGCCGAGGGCCCGCGGGCTTTTAACTGTTTTTCTCTTTAATTATTTCTTCTCCGCAGTAACTTTCTCCATTACTATATCTGTATCTGGTTTATCACTTCCGTTACGTGGTGAATTCGCAATCGCGTCCACAACGTCTTGCCCTGATACTACCTTTCCAAAAATTGTATAGCTATGAGGTAGTGGGTAGTCTTGGTGCATTATAAAGAACTGACTTCCTTGAGTATTGGGTCCTGAGTTCGCCATCGCAACTACTCCTTGTTTGTATCCTTCCTTTGCAGATGGGGTACTTGAATCCAGCTCATCGTCAAACTTATATCCTGGACCTCCCATTCCTGTTCCAGTTGGATCTCCTCCTTGAATCATAAATCCTGGAATTACTCGGTGGAAAATTACGTTATCATAAAATCCTTTCCCTGCGAGTGTTACAAAATTATCCACTGTCTTTGGTGCGTCTGCATCATATGTTTCAAACTGAATAGTTCCTTTGTTTGTTTCTATTGTTATTGTGTGCATATTATTTACTATTACTTCATTAGTAGCTTGCCCTGAGCCTGTCGAATGGGCTTGCCCTGAGCCCCCAGGTCCTGAGTTTACCGAAGGATTTGTCGAAGGGTCTGTTTTCTCCTCTACCATCTTTGTTTTTTCCTCTACCACCTCTGTCTTATCAGTTTTAGATTTCTCTATATCATTATTAACTGTTTGAGGTTTTGCATACCACGTCCCAAATACCATTAGGGCAACTGCAAGTATTATTCCAATTGTGTACTTCATGACTTAATTATTTAACTCTAAAAAATATATTCTACCATACTACACCAACACTGCCTTAACCCTTCGTATTCCAGCAGCGGTTGATTCCTCTTTTTTGATCTTGAATGTTCCCAAATCACCAATGTTAGTTACATGGGGACCACCACAAAATTCTTTCGAATAGGCACTTTCCATATCATTCCCTATGTAATAGACATTTACTTCATCTCCATATTTATCAGCAAAGAAATGCAGAGCGCCTGTTTTTTCTGCTTCCTCACGTGAAAGAGTAACCGACTGCATAGGAAGCCCCTCAGCAATCTTTGCATTCACAATATCCTCAACCTTTTTCTTTTCTTCATCAGTCATCTTGTCCGGATGAATAAAATCAAAACGTAATCGCTCGCTCGTTATATTACTTCCCTTTTGTTGCACGTGATCTCCTAAAACATCTCGAAGTGCCTGGTGTAACAAGTGCGTTGCGCTGTGATACTTTGTTTCCATTTCTCCAGTCCCAGCCAAACCTCCCTTGAATTTCTGTTCTGCGCCACTACGCGAAAGAGATTGATGTCTTTCCATCTCCTTATTGTATGCATCCATGTCGATTGTTATACCTTTCTCACTCGCCAGTTCTAACGTAAGCTCTACTGGAAACCCATACGTCTGATACAGATCAAATGCTTCTGTTCCTGAAATAGAATTATTTGCACCATATGCTTGAAATCGTCGAATGCCTTTTTCAAGAGTAATACGGAACTTGTTAATCTCTGCAAGAAAAATATCCATAATATTCTGCTTGTGACGAAGCTCAGGGTATATGTCTTCATACTCTTTTATAATAAGTTCCCCAAAATCAGCAGCTCCTCCTGCTTCAATACCGAGCACATCTGCATACCGAATAGCACGTCGTATCAATCGGCGTAATACATATCCTTGGTCAGTATTTGAAGGAACAACTCCATCACTCATTAAAAATATAGCTGTCCTTGTATGATCAAGAAGAATGCGAACAGCACGTGTTTTTTCTTCCTCACCAATATCTGAAGTAGACTTTACAAGCACATCCTCACGCAATCCATCAAAAATATCAATATCAAAAATATTATCTTTATTTTGTAAAATAGCAGCCAACCGTTCGAGTCCAGCGCCTGTATCGATATTTTTCTGAGATAATTCACCCACTACTTTCCCATCCTTTTTTTCATACGACATAAACACATCATTCCAGATCTCAACGACCTTTTGTTGTTCATCAGCAGCCTCAAATTCCTCTGAAGAAAGATCTCCAAGTCCTTCGGGAGTAATGTCATAAAACATCTCGCTATCAGGACCACACGGCCCAGTATCTCCGGCACTCCACCAATTGTCTTCTACGCCACGGAAGTAGATACGGTGTGAAGGAACTCCAACAGCTTCCCAATAACTGGCAGCCTCTTCATCACGAGGTGCATCATTATTTCCTTCGAATACAGTCACATACAAACGATTGGGATCAAGTCCTAATCCATCTTCTTTTGAAGTCAAAAATTCATAGCTCCATGTAATTGCTTCCTCTTTGAAATAATCTCCGAGTGACCAGTTCCCAAGCATTTCAAAAAACGTCGCATGAGTCTTGTCTCCAATCTCATCGATGTCTCCTGTGCGTACACATTTCTGACTACTTGCTAAACGCTTACCCGCTGGATGAGATTGTCCCAATAAATACGGCACGAGCGGTTGCATACCTGCAGTATTAAAAAGTACCGAAGGATCATTCTCTGGTATTAGCGACGCGCTTGGTAATATACTGTGTCCACGTTTCTCGAAAAAATCTAAAAAGCGCTTCCTTATTTCTGCTGTCTTCATATAGTAGTAATACTATAGCGTTCTATAGGATGCAAGACAAACATATATATGTAATCATTTACACATGCTCCATGTTGTGTTATTCTCCAAATTAGAAAGGGGGCCTAGAGCATGAATCAAATCAAAACTTTTGAAATAAAGCGTGGTGACGCTGTGACACCCAAAGAAATTCCTGTGTATGATGTAACCGAGAGTCACTCTATAAGTAAAAAAGATACCTACACAGTGGTTCAAATTTTCGAAGGAAATTTGGAACTAAAAAATTCCGAGGATGTCATGGTGCCCGGATTATACAAACCTTCAGATTTCAATAAAATATAGCCTCACATTTCAAGGAGCCGACATCTACTGTCTGGCTCTTTTTTGTTATCTCACTACGCGGTATACTATTGCTCATGAATACCCATAAAAAAGGAAGTGTAGTAGCCGGAATTACTATCATTGTTGCAAGCATTGTCGCATTTGGACTATGGACGGCATTTAATGAACCTAAAGAAATTATCCCTGAGGATCCTTACATCGCCTGGAGCCTCGAGCTCTATGACGTTATTCTTGAAAATTATTGGAACGAAATGCCAGAAGAACAACTTGCAGAAATATATCGACTCGGTGCTGGAAACCTTCTTGGAGATGAACAGACTCTTGCGAGCACCACACGTGAATCAATTGGTTTTTTCATCGAGGGACACATTGCTCTGTTTGATGACACACAGAAAAAGGATTTCGTGACGCAGTTGGGACACCTTGTTCTTCAAAACCTTGAACCATTCGGACGTAGTGCACTCTATACAGCACAACGAGAAAAAGAACTTCGTAACACTGTCGCTAATATTAATCCAGAAAAGGACCTCTATGCTGATCTTGCAGTAGAAAAGGGTGCAAGCGAAGAAGAAGTAGAAGAGGCATTTGAAGAGAAGAAAGAAGAACTGGAAGAATTAGGAACACCCGAAGCAGCAGCGGAATTGGAAAAAGTAGAATACGCAAAAGAGGTTCTTACTAATGATGTAGACAAGAAGAAATACGACGATGGTGGTATCGAGCCAACTGTGTTCACTGAAGAGTTAGACGAAAGGACTTTGTATATGAAAATTTCAAAAGTATCACCAACAACGTTTAATGAATTCATTCGCAGGGCAGATAGCGTTACGAATGAGAATCTGGATACTCTCATACTAGACCTTCGCGACAATATTGGTGGCGCCGTAGATACGCTTCCTTGGTTCCTTGGTCCTTTCATAGGTCCCGGACAGTACGCATACGATCTATTCCACCAAGGAGAGTACGAGCCCTACAAAACGCAAGTCGGATGGTTACCGAGCCTCGGTAAGTACAAAAGAACAGTTGTCCTCATAAACGAGAACTCTCAATCATCTGCCGAGACAATGGCTGCAACATTGCAAAAATACAACGTAGGAGTTGTTGTTGGAGTAACAACACGAGGACACGGAACAATTGAAAACACATTCGCTGTTGAGACAGTTATCGATGAGAACGAAACGTATTCAGCATTCCTCGTACACAGTATTACCCTTCGACCCGACGGACAACCAATTGAAGGACGTGGTGTCGACCCAACAATATCAATAACAAGCCCCGACTGGGAAGACCAACTGAATCAATACTTTAACGACGAGAGTCTTGTCGCGAATGTGTATGATCTTGTTACTCCCCTGTAATACAATTCTTTAGAATTAAAAAATCTTTCTTGAGGTCTTCTTTTAGTTTTTGATTATATATAGATGCAGCCGGATGATAGAGAGGTATCATTTTTACTTTTCTTTTACCTACTTTTGCTACAAAAACTTTTCCATGGTTTTTACCAATCGTACTGATTGAATCCTCTAAACCATATCGATTCATAATATAGTCCATAGAAAACCGACCCAGAGTCACAATGACCTTGGGTTTGATTATATCTATCTGGCGATCAAGAAACGGCGCGTATAGCTCTATTTCCTCTACACTCGGGTCACGATTATCAGTAGGTCTATCTTTTACAATGTTTGTCACATATACACGTTCTCGAGGTAAATCGATAGATGCGAGAAGTTCATCTAGTATGCGCCCTGACGCGCCACAGAATGGTTTACCTGTTGAGGCTTCCTTCTTTCCTGGTGCTTCACCGATGAATACAATTTGTGCACTCAGACTTCCTTCACCAATTACTGGAAGCATTTTGTTTGCAACACGCTCAACATAGAGCGGCGACTTTTTGAAATGAAGAAGTTCTTCCGCGAGCTTTCGCATGTCCTCAGTCCGAGACATGCTACTTTTTCTTTTGCTCTTTCATAAGCTTCTCGAGTTCCAGTATGTCATTCTCTATAGCTTTGAGTCCTGATTCAAAAAACTTTGGATTGCGCGTATCTATTCCAACACTTTTGAATATGTCTTCCGGGCTTTTGCTTCCTCCGGCTTTAAAGATTTCTTTTATTTGTTCAGCACTTAACTCTCCCGACTTATATTTTTCATATAGTGCACGACTAATTATCCCCCCGTACGCATAACTATATACATAAAAGAAATATCGGAAATGCGGAACGTACGTGAAATAGTATCCGTCAGTTTTATCGTAATCAAAGACTGGACCGGTATATGCCTTTAGATGTTTCAATGCTACACCTGCAATATCCCCGTGAGTAACGTGCCCTTCCTCGCGGACTCGTCCATGTAATTCCTTTTCAATGTTGAAAAAAGAGATTTGCCTAAAGACGGTTGCTACCGAATCAGAGATGCGATCATGCAGCGCAACAATCTTTTCTTTTGGTGAAAGCTCGGCGTACAATTTATCGAAAAACACATTCTCGAAAAATGTACTTGCTGTTTCTGCAGTTGCAAACGAATACCCCGCATTCAATGGAGTTTGTGCTCTATTTGCATATTCAGAATGGAATGCATGCCCAGCCTCATGAGCGAGAGTCATTACAGAGCGAAATCCATTAGTATGGTTAAGAAACGTAAGCGGAGAAATACCATAGATGGTCCAACTATATGCACCGCCGCGCTTTCCTTTTTTGGGGAACACATCTATCAATCCTTCTGTAGCATAATTGTCTAACCATTTTTTACACTGTGGATCAAAGAGCTCGAACGCATCTCCAACGCGTGCAAGAGATTCCTCAAAAGAGTACGTTTGTTTTACTGAACCAATTGGCGCAGCACGATCAGATATATGAAGCTTCTTTTGTCCCAAAATCTTTGCTTTCAGCTTATAAAACCGTTTACTAATGTCATACCGTTTTGTTACCAGGTCAACGAGTGACTCTACGACCTTCATATCGTTCTCGTATTTTACTACCGTCTGCTCATACGGTGTTTTGGCACCCCGTAATTCATCATCAATCTTCTTGAATGCATATATTGCGTTGATCTCCATTTCAGCTACTGGTGCTATTGTGAGCAACGCATCTGTTATTTTTGTATGTAATGTTAAACGCTCCTTTTTCGGTTTCTCGGCGATTAATCCCAAAGCTTCTGATATCGGTACATCCTTACCTTTATAACGAATTACCTGACTTGCCAACATCTTACCAAATCCTCGCTCCCACATATCACTTGCCGGTTCTTGTACACGTCCAAGAATTGTTTCTTCTTTTTCCGAAAGATTATATTTTGCATTTTTAAAAATCTGAGACAACATATAGTGGTACGTTTTTAACTCAGGACTTTTAAGAAAATTCTTTTGAATTTTCACAGCAATCTTTCCTATGGAAAGTCTCACGAAACGAGTATTTTCTCCCACGGCAGTCTCTCTATTTGTGTACTGCGCTAACTTTGCTGCTACATCGGAATCACTAGAATTCACTTGTGCGCGATTGTTTAAGTAATACAAAGGTTTGTTCACCATTAACGGAAGCCCTTCAAATTCTTTAAGGAGCTGAAGCATCTTTTTTGAGTCTTTTAGATATGCTGTATTTTTCGTATACTTCTTTTCAAATGCAATGGCTGTCTTTTCTATCAATTGCATATCTTTCTCAAGTTTTGGATCTGTAAGCGAACTATACAAATGACTTAAATCCCACTCGGTTTTGATTTTCTTTTTTATATCTTTTTTCATATAGCTTTTTCTCTAATTAAAATTTTCTCCTTTGTATCTTTCCCTCGATTGTATCCGCCCGATGTACCGTCTGATTTCACAACTCGATGACAGGGAATTTCTGGATCATAATTTTTACTTAAAATGTTTCCAACCGCACGGTATGCAAGTGGTCTTCCTACTTGTTCCGCAACCTGCTTGTAGGTCAATACACTCCCTTCTGGGATTTTTTGTACTATAGCATACACTTCTTGGGTAAATGTCATATAAGCAGTATAGCAAAAACACCCCTCGAGCAGAGCCCGCGGGGTGTTTTATACTTAGAACCTGTCTATTGTGCCACTACATCTGATGTAGTAAAGCTCTTGAAAATACGAGCTCCTGCATCATCTGTATATGGACGCTCCATCTTAAAATCAAAGACTGCGTCACCATCATCAGGATGGATCATTACATAGTATAGTTTTGAAGCAACAGTTTCCCGTTGTAGTTCAACGCGAATATCTGCAGTCTCTCCAACATCTACTAGTCGCGCTCCAAGAATACTTCCTGGTGTTCCCGCGTTATCCTCGTATACAACTACCCAACTTGCGCTCGGTGTTGTTATAAGAGAAACCAATACTTGATCTCCGGCCTCTTGATCATTTACTGAAATAGCAACAGTAGAAGGATCGATTGTGCGTTCTTCATCAACAACAACCAATTCCCCGTCACTCATACTATCAACGTCTTGATCAAGAGTATCAACTACTTCTTCATCCACCTCCTCTATAGAATCATATGGTGCTGCAACAATGGCAGAAAACCATCCGATAGAAAAGCCCACAAGCAGACTTATAATAATAACTAGTACACCTTTGTTTCCGTCTCCCTCATTAAAATCTTCATCATCAACTGTGTAAGTATCTCGATACTCATCGTTTGGTACGTTCGTATTGTCATCCATGGTATATACGTATATTAATTATAATATTTATCACCATTTTATATGAGTCTGGGACAAAGACAAGTTGACACGTGTAGCCTATTGTATTACACCGCCTCCTAGACACGTATTTCCGTCATATAAGACCACAGATTGGCCACTTGCTACGGAATTAGGGATATCATCAGAAACAAGCACATAAGCGCCTTTTTCCTCTATTATCTCCCCTATAAATAATTTACCTCTATATCTTATACGTGCTTCTATTTTGGATTTTGGTGAATTTCCAGATATCCAATTAACATTCTCAAGAACTAGCCTATTACTATTTGGGAGTCGGACTCCCAAATGAGTTACAACTATTGTGTTGTTCTCAACATTTTTACTCTGAACAAAATATGGAGTTTCAGTAGGAGTCTTTTGTGTAATAGTAAATCCATGACGTTGTCCTATGGTGTAGAGAAGGGCTCCCTCATGTTCACCGATTACTTTTCCATCTTTATTTAACACATCACCTTTTTCTGTATCAATAAAATGTTTCAGGAAATCTCGCATTTCAATATCACCAATAAAACATAATCCTTGGCTGTCCTTTTTATCAGCCGTAATGAGATCATATTTTTTTGCCAATTTTCGTACTTCTGGTTTTTCCATATGCCCTATTGGGAATAGTATATGTTTCAATTGTTCACTAGTAAGAGTCCACAGAAAGTATGACTGGTCTTTGTTATCATCAAATCCTTTCACAAGAGTATTGTCTATGTTTTCTGCATAGTGTCCGGTTGCGATATAGTCAGCTCCCTCAGAAAGTGCCCAATCCAGAAATGCTCCAAATTTTACAACCTTGTTACACATCACGTCAGGGTTCGGTGTGCGTCCAGCGGTATACTCTTCGAGCATATAATCAATAACTCCTTGTTTGTATTCTTTTTCCAAATCCAAAGTCTTGAAAGGTATACC
>NVTD01000033.1 GCA_002401445.1 Candidatus Wolfebacteria bacterium
CACGCACACACCCACGCGAGCACCACAGGTCAAACCGCAAGTGACCACCACGTCAAGACAGTTAGCGGTGACATTGACCACGGGACAACTACAGGCCTTGGTGACGATGACCACACGCAATACATTCTGGTGACAGGTGCCCGAGCGTTTACGGGGGCAGTGACGATGAACGACGACCTCACAGTTGACGGAGGGACACTCTTCGTTGACGATTCGGCGAATGAGGTTGGCATTGGGACCATCACGCCTGACAATGAGCTAAGCGTGAATGGAACTGTTGATGTCACTGGGTCACTTGGAGTGGGCACAATTAGTCCCTCAAGCGTCCTCGAAATAAATGGAACTGAGCCGACTCTAACCATCACTGACTCTCAGCAGAAGACCTGGGTCGTTGATGATTTGATCGGTGAAATCACCTTCGACATCGAGGACACCTCGGGAATAGGAGCGCGACCGATGGCCTACATCAAAGCCATCAACAACACGGGGAGTTCGACGCCTTCAGGTGTCCTTACGTTTGGCGTAGGTCCTCATAACGCAGCCACCATCGAGGCGATGCGACTGTGGGAAAGTGGCAACCTTACAGTTGGGCAAACGACACCCACAGATGCTGCAGATGTAACGCTCTTAGTCGAGGACACAGCTAACGACTATCAGATCACGGCAGCCAGCACCAGCGGGGGTTCCGACAGGTCCGGCTACAAGTATCGCATGGACACCACCGATTTTTGGGACACCATCCTCGATGGGACCGATGGTGACGAGTGGAAACTCCGATACCAGGGAACTGAGTGGATCACAGTAACCCCTGCGGGTGTCGTTACGTTTCCCGGTAGTAGCTCTGGGCTGGACCATGGAGACCTCGATGGGCTTGGTGGGGATGATCACACCCAATACTCGCTGGCTGATGGAACGAGAGCGTTTACGGGGGCTGTCACAATGAACGATGACCTCACAGTTGACGGGGGGACGCTGTTCGTTGACGACAGTGCGAATGAAGTCGGCATAGGGACAATCACGCCCGACAATGAGTTGACTGTTAATGGGACTGCCAACATCACAAGTAGACTCGGGATCGGTATAGTTGCTCCAGTTAAACCCTTGCACGTATATTCTGCTGAAAGCTCAGGGTTTTATTTGGAAAATACCAACGTTGGAACACCCGCGAACTTCATAAGTTTCTACGACACTGGAGGTCGCACAGGTTACATTGGTTCGCCAAGCTCCGGTGATGATGACTTTTGGGTGAATAACAATGTTTCAGCTAACCTCATACTGGCTACAGGAAATACGGAGAGGATGCGGATTGACAGTGCAGGTGCCATCACAATGAACGACGACCTCACAGTTGACGGAGGGACACTGTTCGTTGACGATAGTGCGAATGAAGTCGGCATTGGAACCACAAGCCCCGGTGTAAAGCTCGAAGTGAAGGGAACATCTTCCGGCTTCAGCACAGACGGGGAAATCATCAGCATACAAACTGCAACCGTAAATCACCGGTTGTCCCTGGGTGTTGACTCAACGAATGAGTTTGCATGGATCAGAAGCGTTAAATCCGGTGTTGAGTTGCCGTTGATTCTTCAGAATGGTGGAGGGGGTTTTGTAGGTATATCAACCTCAAGCCCCACACACATGCTAGAAGTCAATGGCACTATGATGGTGGAACTGGCGGCTCAATTTAACGACGACCTCACAGTTGACGGGGGGACGCTGTTCGTTGACGATAGTGCCAATGAAGTCGGAGTGGGAACCATCACGCCTGACAATGAGCTGACCGTTAATGGAGATACAGACATTACAGGTCGGCTATTCATTAAGGATACAGCTTTTGAACTTCAGGAGATTTCAGGTGCCGCACACAACCCGACACTTCAAGTAAACGACACCGGAAACGGAGGTATATCTTTCACACAGTGGAACAACGCCACAGCACACGGAGCCTATCTGTGGCTCTCCAAGAGTTACAACTCCACGACCGGAACTCACACTATAGTCAACAACGGTGAAACCTTGGGTGCTGTTAATTTCTCAGGAAGCGACGGAACCACGTTCAACAATGCGGCATCAATAAGAGTAGAGATTGACGGGGTGCCAGGCCTGAACGATATGCCAGGAAGGTTAATTTTCTCAACGACACCTGATGGGGCTAACAGTCCCGTTGAGGCGATGCGGATTGAAAACTCTGGCAACGTCCTCATCGGCACCACATCAGCCGCGACCAACAGCGAACTCACAGTTGCCGATGGAATCACCGTAAACAACGGAGGCATCCACCTGGTTGACGGATCGATGACCTCCACTGTTGACCGACTGGAGAATCGCGGAGGCACACTCTACTTTGACAATGCCGCCGTTGGTGCCGGTGGTGGCGAAAGTAACACAGCCAGTAACGTGACCGTTGGTGGCGTAGGTATCTTTAAGCAAAAGAGTGGAGTTGACTTGGAGTTTAACGGTGTGAACTCAGGTAGTTCAAAAGTATCTGTGGCTCTTGATGCCGGTAACAACCAAATTGATATTGATGTTGTAGAAAACCAAATCAACCACGACAGCCTCTTGGGGTTCGTTGCGGGTGAACATCGAGTAATCAATGATGGCTCAACCAGCACCACCGAACTCTGGAGCAGCTCTAAGATCAGCTCTGAGCTTGGTGGCAAGCAGAACTTAGACACTGACCTTACCACCATTGCAGGCCTCTCTAAGTCCAACAATAACATCATGAGTGCCAATGGTAGCGCATGGACATCAATTGCCCTCAGCACCGCCATGGATGACGAAGGTGTCGTTCAGAACACCTCCGACATTGAGTTCGGGAGTGGAAGTTCCCACACAGCTACAACCTCTGAAACTGCAATCAGCTTTGGAACCAGTGGTGCCCTTGAGATAACAGGACTGGACACAGGGGTTACCTATTTGATAACCGGACAGGTGACTGTAGGTGTCGCAGCAACACGATCAGCCGGATTCAGAGTTCGGCTCTTTCATAATGCAGGGGCAGTCCAGGAAAGCCATAGTTACCTTGATGATACCGCTCAGGACATCAGCACAGTTTTCATTCATCATCGAGTTATAACTTCAGGCTCAGATACAGTCAGCCTTAAGATCCTTGCAGAGGCGGGAAGTGGCGCAGGTGCCATGACTGTCACGGCAGCCGGGAGTTCACTAATCGCAACCAAATTATTCTAAGCAGCAATTGCTGCGCTCACTATGGAAATCACAGGAACAATATTAACCCTAATCGTAACCAACTGGATCACAGAGGCACAAATAAAGCCCATCTGCCAGGAACCTCAAACATGCACAGACCCACACCCGATTGTCCTTCAGCAACGGGAAGTTCAAGTAAAGGAGACCTTCATGGACTTCGAATACCAAGGGAAGCCTATTCGGCTGACTCTCACCAGGGAGATCGTTGAACAGGCAAACATCAAGAAACGCTATGTTGACAGCTCTAGAACAGTCAGAAAGGACCCCTTCAAGAAAACCCGAGGAAAGCCTCTCACCATTGAACAACCCGTTAAGTTGGCTGTGGGGCCAGTTGTTACACCAGAAGGCCCTCCAGTTGGACCGGGAGTTGAGTCAACCCCCGAAGTTGAACCCGAAGTCACCCCCGAACCATAATGGCCAAGCACCCAATCAAACGAAAGAAGCCAAAGGGCAAGTAGTTACTCACAGTTAACCAAAAGACAACTAACAGGCAAATGAACAAAAAGCAAACACATCGAGCATCTGAATTACTTGAGGAACTTGCAGGTATCCTTCAGACAACTACAGGTGAAATCCTAGGGTGTCTACTTGAAATATGTCTCTATGATGATGACCGACAGCTAATCGAAGATTATCTTGATGAGCAAAAAGTAATCAAACCAAAAGGCAAGTAGTTACTCAAAGCAACCAATTTTCAACATAACAGGCAACTTTACACACATTATGCCAGAAGATAAAAACGCAGACATGGTAACAATTACACGACTTCGACTTGAAGAGCTGGAGGCCGACAGAGAATGGCTTAGTTGGCTGGAGGCGGCTGGAGTTGATAACTGGGAAGGCTTCAGCCACGCCCAAGAAATGAGGGATGAGAGTTGACCTATGGACATTATCGACAAACTAAGAAAAAACTGGAAGTCGCCCGCATACTTTGAGGACAACCTGGAACTAGCATAACCAAAAGGTAACAACACGCAAACACACGCACATTATGACATCATTTGAACAAACCATTACCGACCTTCAGGAACTCCGGAAGATAGACTATGAGCTGGGAGCCAAACTTGAAAACAGTAAGGATAGCAATGAGGTTCTTATAAGCCTCAACAGGAAACAGGCAGACGACATCAAGGAACTTGAAGACAACTTAGTATCCGACGAGGTAACCTTTAAGTGGCAAGCTGAGCGCATCAAGGAACTTGAAGCCCACGCTGAGTATTATAAGGGTGACTCTAACCAGAAGGGGGGCGTCATCACGAGACAAGGTGGGCGCATCAAGGAACTTGAAGACAGCTTAAGTGACTCGAAGGTAACTAACAGCAGCCAGAAGTCACATATTAATAAGATTTTAGGTGACCTCGACGATGCCAACCAACACCGAGATCAATCGTTGGGTGCTTTGAGTAATCGGGACGCAACCATACGGCAACTCAAGCGGGACTTATCGGATAAGGTAAGTCAACTTGAAGGTCAACGGGATACCCTGCTGGACTGTCAGACGGACTACCGGAAGTGCATCAAGGAGCTTGAAGCTCAACTCAGCGCAGGGGCAGGAACTGCCTCCCAATTGGACATTGATAAGCTGGAAGAGGAGGCTAGTCGGCGTTTAAGGATACATGATGCCGATCAAGATGCACTAAGAGGGCTTCAAGGATACCTCACCATTTCCAACGAGCGAGTAGGGCAACTTGAAGCCGACCTTCAGGAATCATACAAGAAGACCTACGCCAGCAACTACAATGAACTCAGGAAATCTGAAGTTCGCATCAAGGAACTTGAAGCCACTATTGGTGGCCTGCAGGTAAACGTCAAGGGACTTGGGGCCATGATTAAGTCACAGGCCGATTTCATTGGAGAGCAGCAGCAGACGATCGATGAGCAGCGGGTTGACCTCAGGACTCTTAAGGGTAAACTTGTGGAGTTCGGGCCGATCAAAAGCACCAATCAACAGGACAACTGCTAGGTTTTGCTATGAGTAAACTACAACGATACGAGCTGGACGAGGAGTTTAACATTGAAGAGGATGCTGAGGGAGACTTCTATTATCGGCCAGATGTTGATAAGCTCCTCCGAGAGATACTCGAAACCATGCACCCAAAGATGGACAGTCTGACTCGTGGTGCCGACCTTATCCGGGAGGCACTCGGATCGTGATAATCCTATCTCTAAGCTCCTCAACCCTCCCATGAAATATCTAACATCAGTCATATATCTTTTCTTCTGTGGCTGCACGACAACCACACTAACCAAGGGCGACATAAAGTTCTCCCGCACAACAATTGCAAGTGACCATCAAGTTAAAGCACTCACAGTCACCTCCACAACCAATGGCAGCTTCTCGGTTAGTTTCGAGGGCTATCAGTCAAACGCAGAAACCAAACAAGTAATAGAAGGTGCCATAAAGGCCCTCAAATAATTATGGCAAATTCTCATGAACTAGTCGGTGTAACAACCGTAACCGATCTCACAGGAGCCGCTGGAAGTGCTCTTGCCGGGGAGAACTTCGACATTGTAGCCCACCTTGAATCAACAATATCAAGTGGTTCATACAGTCTCCAACTGGAAGCTAAAGTTATACTAGCTGATGATACAGTTGTGTGGGCTTCGGTGGGAGCTGCGGTAACCGTGGATAGTGCAGACGCTGTGACCTCAATCCAGATCACCAGTCTTGCAAAGGACAGAACCTTCACGGACTTCCGAGTGGGTATCACAGATGCCTCAGCTTCCCATAGTAGCACTGACGGTATCAGATTAATCAAATCATTCCAAATCCAGTAACATTATGCACCCTACAATTAGCCACTGTAGGGTGCAAAACTTTATTAGTCCAACATTGGAGAGTGAGGCATTCCGCTTCACCG
>NVTD01000004.1 GCA_002401445.1 Candidatus Wolfebacteria bacterium
CTTCCCTGAAAGCTTCCCTGTATTTCTTTCGTAACCCTTCGATATCCCAGTCACTCTGACCATCACTGGAATTGGTATACCCCTCAAATAAACCAATCCCAAGCTTTTCAAGCATAATTTCTTCTAGTTCTTTCGGCATCATAAGTCCTCCAATTTGTTGAATGTACAATACTCCACGAAAACACTCGTTTTCATATACAAACGTTATACCATATATTATGAATATAACAAGACCTATTCCCTAGCAAATTACATTAATTACACCACAATCCCAACTCCCCTCTACCGAGGCCTCGCCTCGGTATTTAAAAATGTGGTGTAATACTTTACTTTACTTATCTTTAGTTGGCTCAAACGCCAAACACGTCCCATTGATACAATACCGCTTCCCTGTTTTGTCTGTTGGTCCATCATTAAATACGTGTCCTAAGTGTCCTTTGCATTTACTACAGACCACTTCTGTTCGCTCTACACCGCCCGAGCGATCAACTAAAAGATCGACACTGTCATTGTGTGCGAGATCATAAAAACTCGGCCATCCAGACCCTGAATCAAATTTGGTTTCTGAAGAAAACAGTTCGGCACCGCATCCTTTACAGGTATACATACCTTTCCCTTTTTCTGCATTTAGAGGACTACTAAAGGGAGCTTCTGTCCCCTTCTCTTTCAAGATTCGATTTTCTTCTGGTGTTAGGTCCTTCATGTTATTTCTTGATCTTCCTCTTTCTCTTCCTCTTCTTTGCAGCTCTCCATCCTAGATAATCAAGTAACCCTCCCAGAAGACCAAATGTGACGAGTAATCCCAATCGCACACCTACTTCATCCGGCATGACTGCAGTCATATATGAAAACCCGAATAAACCAACGAGTATGTCAATAAACAGATTCTCAATTGATTCCCCTATTTTAATTATAGACTCAAATAATTCCCATAAAATCATGAGAGATATTGCAAAAGTGGTAGCCCACAACAAAGACAGATCTGTGAACGACAACAACAGCGACAATACTATTCCAGATATAATATGAACAAGAGACCACAAATCAATGTAGCGCCCTTCGCTCCATGTAAAGGAGATGGGCTTGCGGCCACCTTTCCCTTTTCTACTTCTGCTTTTTCTATGTTGCATATGTATACAAATTAATGATGTCGTAGTGCGTGTAATCTTTCCTCAACTGGAGGGTGTGTAAGAAACAATTTTGTCATGAATCCATGCGAGCTTTTATTTGAATTAAACGGACTTGAGATATAGAGATGCGCGGTTGCGTGATTCGCACGCTTCATGTCTCCATGATACCCCGAAATTTTCTCTAGTGCACTAGCCAACCCCTCTGGATAACGTGTCATCAGCGCACCACTTGCGTCAGCAAGAAATTCTCTCTTTCGAGAAATAGCCAACTTTATTATCATTGCGATAATCGGTGCAAGTATTGCGAGAACTATTCCCACAATCATTAATATCATCTGCATACGTCCATCACGATTGTCACTTCGTCCCCCTCCCCAAAAAGTCATACGCAAAAAGAAATCGGAAAGAAGTGTGACCGATCCCACAAGAACCACAACAACTGTCATTAACAATATGTCTCTGTTTTTAATATGAGCCAGTTCGTGTGCTATAACGCCTTCCAATTCACTCTTATCAAGTATGCCTAATAGTCCTGTTGTCACGGCTACAGCTGCATGTTCTTCGTCTCGCCCTGTTGCAAATGCATTTGGAGCCTTGTCCTCTATAACAAATACTCTTGGCATTTTAAGACCTGAAGAAATAGAAAGATTCTCCACAGCATTCCATAGATCAAAGTACTGATCACGTGTGATTTGCTTTGCGCCGCTCATTTTGAGAACTATCTTGTCAGAGTGCCAGTAACTAATAATGTTCATAAACAAACTAAAGAAAACTGCAAAATACAAAATAAGTGTATTCTGATAGATATATGAGAAGCTCCATCCAAGCACAATAATAAGCACGAAAAACGAGCTCATTAAGAGCCACGTCTTTCGTACGTTTACTTTTTGATTAGTATAGAGAGTTGCCATATTAGAACTTCACTTCAACTGGCTCTCTTGCATCTTGTTCACCTGCACCTAATTCAAAGAAGTCCATCTTTGAAAAACTAAATACTCCAGCGATTATATTACTTGGAAATACTTGTACTGCGGTATTCATATCCCGAACATTTGTATTGTAGAATCGTCGTGCTGATTGAATCTTATTCTCTGTGTCTGTCAGTTCACGTTGAAGCTCAAGAAAATTCTCATTTGCTTTTAGATCTGGATAATTTTCTGAAACAGCAAACAGTGACTTTAGTGCGCCTGAAAGCATATTCTCTGCCGCACCTTTTGCTGCAGGACCTGTTGCTTGCATCGCATTACTTCGCGCTTCTGTAATTTTTGTAAATGTTCCCTCTTCATGTGCAGCGTATCCCTTAACTGTATTTATAAGATTTGGGATAAGATCGTAGCGACGTTTTAGCTGAACATCGATGTCTGCCCAGGCTTCTTTTGCGCGTACACGTAGCTGTACAAACCCATTGTACAGAGACACAAGCCACAAAAGAGCAAGAACTCCAATAATAGTCCAGTTCAGTGTCCATGAGATCAAATCAAATAGACCACTTAGCAAAAGTAGTATTATGATTATTCCAATAATTGTATTCCAAAATTTAGACATATGGGTGTTAGTAACTTAGTAGTTAGTAATTAGTACATAATAGTAGTAATAAGCTACTTATTACTTGATAGTATACAATTTATGTGTTGAAAAAGCCATGTTATTCCTTTACGAGGAGATTGACAATATACTTATATGTGCTATAGTATATAGTAGGGAGAAACCTCAACAGAAAGACTGCACATGTCTGGAACAGAAATTAAGAAACTAGCCAACGAGATTAAACCATCTGAAAATCTGGCAGAAGCCGATAATGCAAGTGCGCGTGTGCGTACCGACCACGCAATCGGTGCTGCAAAGGACTATATTAGGAACGGAATCTATCCCATGCCTAAAATAGAAAAAGACAAGCTTCAGGGCATAAAATCCAAAAAATAAGCGTCATTTTATACAATCTGTATAAAATGACGCTTTTTCGTTACCTTATGCTCCCCTCCTTGCATAATCCCAAAAACCTGCTATAGTAATGCGAAATGGAAACTCTAGTGGCATTTCTGCCCTACATTCAAATAGTTATATCTATACTTTTGATCATATCAATTCTGTTACAACAAACAGGGTCTGACTTGGGTGGTGCCTTTGGAGGAGGAGACAGTGGTTCAGTAAAGTACACAAGGCGCGGTTTTGAAAAAACTCTATTTAGAGCATCTATCGTACTCGGTATACTTTTTGTGCTATCAGCACTTCTATCTCTTACCCTTTAAACGTAATCTATACAGGTACAGCGTGCATGTCCTAAGCCTGCATAGGCTGTTGTATTTCATTCATGAAAGTAAAGAAACTGAAACGTTTGCTCGGAAAGACGTATAATCTTCCGAAATCACGCGAACTGCAGAATATATTATCAAGGTTCTCTTTTGTGGAGAGACTAGTTTTTGCATTGTTTGTTGTTGTTTTTGTAACGACAGCTCTAGGCATGCTTTCACAAGTAAACAATTACTTTCTCGAGGCAGTCCCATTAGAAGGAGGATCCATATCAGAAGGAGTCATAGGAACACCTCGTTTTATTAATCCCCTTCTCGCACTTTCCGATGCTGATCGCGATATTACGGCACTAGTATATTCAGGCCTCATGAAAGCGACTCCAGATAATGGACTTATTCCAGATCTAGCAAAAAGCTATTCTGTATCAGAAGATGGCCGTGTATATACATTCATACTAAAGGAAGATCTTGTATTCCATGACAACAGACCTCTGACTACTGATGACATTGAATTTACAATTCAAAAAGTTCAGGATCCTGCTCTTCGCAGTCCAAAAAGAGTTAACTGGGACGGTGTAACAATAGAAAAAATCGACACCAAAACAATTAGCTTTACACTGAGGCAACCGTACGCACCATTCCTTGAAAATACAACGATCGGTATTCTTCCAAAACAAATTTGGCGAGATATAGACGCTGAAGGTTTTCCATTCAGTACCTACAACACAGACCCTATTGGTTCGGGACCATACAAAGTCAAAAAAATTAAACTAGACAACACTGGCGTACCGACACAATATACCCTTTCATCTTTCAAAAAATATTCACTTGGCAAACCATACATAGATACAATAAAAGTATTCCTATACCAAAACGAAGAGGGACTGACTGATGGATTCAAAAGTGGAGAAGTAAACAACATAAACAGTATATCGCCAGAGAGTGCAGAAAAACTCTCCCGGAACGCACATATCGAAAACATACCACTACCCAGAATCTTTGGAATCTTCTTCAATCAAAATCAGCAGCCTCTATTCACAGACAAAACAATACGACGTGCACTTGATACAGCAATTGATAAACAAAAAATAGTTGACGACGTGTTGCATGGTTATGGTGTGGCACTCGAAGGTCCTCTGCCTCCAACAGTAATAGCGCACAATAGCAACTCTGATGACACTGATCGCATCACAGAAGCACTTGAGATTCTGGTAACGGATGGTTGGAAATTTAATGAAGAGGATGGTGTTCTTGAAAAGAAAACAAGTAAAAGCACACGGCAACTCGCATTCTCGATAACGACAGCAAACATTCCTGAATTGAAACATGTTGCAGATTTAGTAAAAACAGAATGGGAAAAACTAGGAGCACGAGTTGAGGTTAAAGTATTCGAATCAAGTGACCTAAACCAAAACGTTATACGACCACGCAGATATGATTCACTCCTATTTGGAGAGATAATCGGACGCGATCTAGACCTTTTTGCATTTTGGCATTCATCACAGAGAAATGACCCTGGCCTAAATATTGCATTGTATGCTAATATTACTGCTGACAAATTACTCGAGGATGCCCGTGTCATTCAAGACGAGACTACACGATTAGAAAAATACGAACTTTTCCAAGAAGAAGTTCAATCTGACATACCTGCAGTATTTCTATATGCTCCAGATTTTATTTATGTTGTCTCCGAAGATCTAAAGAATCTGAGACTCGGTCACATAACGACACCATCAGAAAGATTTCTTAATGTTCACGAGTGGTATATAGACACAGAGAAAATTTGGAGGATATTTCTAAAATATTAAAGATACATTATTCAGAATTATTATTAGACACTAACTGCACAGCAGTAAATTAAAAGAATGAACAAACAAAACAATAGTGCACCGAGACCTCGGTCTCAAGGAGCACGGACAAATACAAAAAGTGGAAATACGCCACAAAAATCATACAGCCGCAGTGGAACTGGCGGTAGGACAACTAACACTCGAGTGACGCACTCGCCCTCAACACAAAACAGAAGTGGTGGTAGTTCTGCTGTGCGCTCTACACATACGCGCTCAAACAATGTGCGTTCAACACACGCACGATCAACACACACACGTGTACTGCAGACTAGTCCAGCGAACAAAACTGGTGACACAAGAACATCTACTCGTCACACACCAAAAGCTGAYACTCGTACTCGTACTCCTCGSCCTGATAGCCCRGGAAAAAGAGGYGGCCCACGACGCCAAACAGGAAGCCGCACAACACGTAGCGGACAACTGTCTCGTCGTGGTCCAGAGAAGCGTGGTAAAGCCCCAGAGAAGACAACAGCGACCACTCACAAGAAGAAACTAACACTCCCTCCTCCAGGAGATGCTGTTCGTATTATTCCGATTGGCGGAGTTGAAGAAGTGGGACGAAACATGACTGCGATTGAATACAAGGATGACATTATTGTTATCGATGCTGGTTTCCAATTCAAAGAAGAAGAAACACCTGGAATCGATTACATCCTCCCAAACACGCAATACCTTGAAGAAAACAAGGACAAAATTCGTGGCCTACTTGTCTCACACGGACACTTGGACCACATCGGGGGTATTCCATTTCTTATGGATAGAATTGGTAATCCAAAGATTCACACACGAAATCTAACCGCAATAATGATCCAGAAACGTCAGACAGAATTTCCTCACTTGGAACCTCTCGATATAGATGTTGTAGAAGGAAACGAAACAGTAATGCTTGGGAAATTAAAAGTACGGTTTTTCGCAGTGACTCATACGATACCCGATTCAATGGGAATAATTATTGAAACACCATACGGAAGTATTGTGACACCAGGAGACTTTAAACTAACTCACACTGACGGGGTACCTCACCCTGAAGAGGAAAAGAGTTACAAGGTATTTGAAAAGGAAAAAGTTCTTCTCATGCTTTCTGACTCTACCAGCGTAGACAAACCTGGATTCTCAACTCCAGAACATGTGGTAAATAAAAACCTCGACGAAATAATTCGTACGACTAAAGGACGTTTAATCATTGGAACTTTTGCATCACAACTTGAACGCCTCATCAAACTAATAGAATCCGCAGAACGCTACAAGAAGAAAGTGGTTCTTGAGGGTCGTAGTATGAAGGTAAATATCGAGATCGCACAGATTGCAGGTCTATTTACCCCTAAAAAGGACACTATAATTGCTTCTCAGGATATTGATAATTACCCACCGTCTAAAATTTTAATCCTTTCAACTGGTGCTCAAGGTGAGGAATTTGCCGCACTAATGAGAATCGCAACAAAGACACATAAATACATTCGTCTTACAAAGATGGATACAGTCATTCTTTCTTCCTCAGTTATTCCAGGAAATGAAAAGACTATTCAAAAGCTTAAAGACAATCTTGCTCGCAACCAAGCACATATAATCACCTATCAAACAAGTGCTGTTCAGATTCACTCATCAGGTCACGGAAGCCAAGAAGAAATAAAATGGCTACACAAAAAGGTACAGCCAAAATTCTTTATTCCGATTCATGGAACACACTATATGTTGCGACAACATGCACGGCTGGCTGAATCACTCGGCATGGACCCAAAGAACATCGTGGTACCCGATAACAATATGGTGATCGATGTCACAGACAAAGGCATGAAGGTACACAAGGAGAGTGCCGGTGAAGGCATGGTACTTGTGGATGGATTCGCTATTGGAAATATTCAAGAAGTAGTACTTCGAGATCGCCATATGCTGGCACAGGACGGTATGTTCGTGATTATCGCTACCGTTAATTCAAAGACTGGTAAATTGCGAAAGTCTCCAGATATTATTTCTCGAGGATTTGTATATCTACGTGAATCTCAAGACTTACTTCATCAAGCGAGAATAATAACAAAGAAAACAGTTGAAGAAGCAACTCGCGGAATGAATCCAATTAACTTTGACGATATTAAAACAAAAGTAACGGATGAGGTTGCCAAATTCCTATTCCAAAAAACAGCAAAACGACCGATTGTTATACCCGTACTGCTTGGGATATAAATAACAGGCTCCAAAAAGCCATTCCCCATTCGGAATGGTTTTTTGTTGTATGCACGATACAATACAAGAATGCTAAAAACTCATGTAATAAAAAAAAGTAAATTGCTCGGAATATCCCTGCTTGGTTTTTTATTTACAATACAATATAGTTTGCCAATATACATAAACTCCTCTTTCCTAGCATCACTTACTACTGAATGGTTCTTTGGTTTTATATATCCACTCGCGTCTATACTTTCGATATTACTGTTTATAAACGCCCCTCACCTACTACAAAAATTCGGAAATTACCGAATCGGAATTGCGATGTTTTTGATAAACATGGCAACTCTTTTAGTTATGGCCTTTTCAAATACAAGTAGTGTAATTATTGCTGCGTTTATAGTCAACTTTGCGTCAGTTGCATTCACCTATCTAACATTTGACGTAATCATAGAGCACAGCTCGTTAAATGCATCTACAGGAACTGTACGTGGTCTGTTCTTCACTGGTCTAAATATCGCTTGGCTTTTCGGCCCACTACTCGGAGCTTTTGTTCTAGCACATGGTGATTATTGGCATGTATATACTCTATCTGCACTCATGATGATTCCATTCATATTTTTATTCCGTATCCATTCCAAAGAATTCACCGACCCACCCTACATAAAAAGTTCACTTTGGAAAACATTCCGTAAAATATCAAAAGACAGAAATGTATACAAAATTTTTATGGCAAAGTTTTTGCTACATTTTTTCTTTGCACTTATGGTTATCTATATGCCTATATACCTAAGTAGCCACATAGGACTTTCTTGGGAAACTATTGGTATTATATTTGCAATTATACTTCTACCATTTGCTCTACTAGAGGCACCTCTCGGTAGACTTGCTGATACACTTTGGGGGGAGAAAGAAATACTTTCTGTAGGATTTATCATCACCGCCTTAAGCACAATATTGATTTCATTCACTGTAACGACGTCTGCGATTATTTGGACCCTAGTACTTTTTGCCACGCGTATCGGAGCAAGTATGATAGAGATAATGACAGAAACATACCTCTTCAAAAAAATAAGCGACGTGAATATAAATATAATGAGTCTTTTTAGAACTATGCGTCCATGGGCGTATATTAGTTGTCCGTTAGTAGTTACACTACTACTCACAATGATCGACTTGCGCTATGTATTTGGAGTTATTGGAATACTGCTTCTTTATGGGTTGCGATATAGTCTTACCCTCAAGGATACTAGATAATATTGCCAACATAACTTTCTCGTGTTATTGTCTACCAAGAAAAAATCCCTGCATCGACGTGGGGTATAAAAGGAGATCTTGAACAATGACCAACAAATTAGGAGTAATTAAAATCGCAATTGATTTTGATGGTACCATTGCGTATTCTCGTGATTACAAAGACGGCGAATATCTAAAGCTCAATGCAATTTTTGAAGCATATGGTATTCCTTACGCCACAGTTCGTCAGGCATATAAAGATGTCAGAGATCGTGGTTTTTCGCCCAATCGTTTTGTCACAACATTGCATGACGCGGGTTATGACTTTAGCACTGATGATGCTTTAGGGGCGATTCAACGATGGATTGGCGAAAATCTAGTTATTTATGACGACGCCAAAAAAGCACTGCCGATCTGGATGAACAAAGGCATCAACGTTATCATTGTCACAACAGGTGAGGCGGATTGGCAAGTGCAAAAGATTACAGCATTAAACATTAATCCCTCTGAGGTTATTGTCACGAGCTCGGATGAGGAGAAGATGTTTGTGATAAAAAAGCTTGCAGAATCCTCAAAAATTATTGCCATTGATGACAAAGCGACAATGTTGGATATGCTTCGCGACATTGATTCTGACGGTGAACTTTTTGTAACCACAAGAATTCTTCGACAAGAGAGCAAATACATAACGCAAAAACCACGCCATGATCACATCAGTGTCATATCACTACTTGATTCAAGAATAGATGAGATACTTGGTTTCTGACATTATTGATTAAAAAGAGATTTATAGACTCTATATGAGTCTCCAAGAAGCGCTAACCCACAAAGTATGCGCTTCTTTTTATTAGCGACGTAGAGCTTAGAAAAAAGAGGGGGTCAGACCCCACCTTTCGCCCATGCTTTTTATAGAAATCGTAGACTGTTTTCTGAAAAGCCTCTATTTTGATCATTTCTCTATTATACGCATGTGTATGACAAAAAACTTGACATTTGTATATAGTGTGATATAGTACTGTAGAACTTCATTGCATCCTGCAAGAAGAAACTTGGAACGTTCTTATGAAAATAACATCGACACACATCTATTCTGCCAATACGGTATTCGCAATATTCTTGGGAATGCTTTTTGCGTTTTGGTCCAAAGGAAATACTGACACATTGGAGATGCTTCTACATTCCGGAATTGGAATTGGAATCATTATTGTACTTGCCAAATTACACGCTAATCGAGTAACCGAACTTGAACGTGGTTATGGAAACCCACTTGATGCAGAACGAGTGCTCACATTTGGTCAGATCTACTGGTGTGCCCGTCTCACCAGTGACACAAGAATTGATACTCGCATCGATAAACAGAATGTCATGGTTGAATTTCCCCAAGACATGTCCGACGATTTTGAGTCAGCATCTCCCAGCAATCCTGTGGCGTTCGTCCTTCTTGAACACGAAGACTACACATACAATTGTCCTGAAGGAGTAACCTGTGTCAAAAAAATTGTACTCAAAGGATTCAAACAGAGATCTCCAGGAGCATCGAGAAAAGAGCCCCAGTTCACATAAGTAAAATCCTTTACTTTCGTAAAGACATTCAACCCAAGCCAGTTTGCTTGGGTTGTTTTTTTATATAGACTATTTAACAAATGTTGACTAAGGCTATGTACTGAAGTATAGTCACTTCAGATTAGAATCCCCGCATCGACGTGGGGGAAAATGGAGTTTGAAAAATGATCAAAGAAAATCAAATGGCAATACTCGCCGTTGCATGTGTAGTATTAGTATTTACACTTGGAATAAGTGGCACTAATCTATTCTCCCCACAGGGGGATGCTTATATGGGTAGTTTCTCACTTCTACTTTTCGCGGGTGCAATACTTATCGCACTTGCAATAGTAAGTATGTTATTTGGGCAAAAGATAACAGATCTCATCAATCGCCAAGGTACGGCTTTGCATGCAGATGCGGCGCTCATTAAAGGTAAGTTATACCATTGCTTCAGAGTGTATGACGATTATACGATTAGTGTACACTTATACGGCGAGTACAGAACAGTTGGGTTTGCACACAAAGTAGAGGGTCTTAGTAAGAATCCTCCAGCTGGAGGTGAACCATTCGCATATATTGAAAAAGATGGCGACCAACACTCTACTGGTTATGGTTCATCATTTGTACTACTAGTACGTGAACAACTCATCAACAGAAATCATACCGGAAGAACTGACCCAACAATGTCTGCTACAAATACATCCTTCGCAAAATCGAAGCTAGAAATAGCCTCTACATAGTCCATTCCAATCCTTGTAATCGACCCGAGACACTTTGTCTCGGGTTTGTTTTTTTATAATCCAGCCAGTTTCTCACACCGATCATGATCATGCTTGCGTGCAGGACAATATGCACGACCGAAATCGATAAGTAAATACGTAAGGTGGAACCACTGCTTTTTCGGAAACAATTTCATTAAATCCTGCTCGATTTTTATCGGATCAGTATTCTTGGTTAATCCAAATTTGTATGCAATACGTTTTACATGCGTATCAACGGCAATACCTTCTACAACACCGTATGCGTTACCTAATACAACATTTGCGGTCTTACGTGCTACTCCAGGGAGTGTCAGCATATCACTCATGGTGTGTGGTACTTCCCCATCAAAAGTATCCCTCACAATTCTTGCTGACTCTTTAATGCGTTTTGCTTTTTGTTTATAAAAACCTGTTGGCAATACATCCTTTTCTAGGACTGACAACTTTGCATTCGCATAGTCATCTAGTGTCTTATATTTTTTGAAAAGTGTTTTAGTAACTTTGTTTACTTGTTTATCAGTACATTGAGCAGAAAGCATGACAGACACCAATAACTCCCAATCATTGGAGTACTCCAAAATCATCCCCGCTGTGGGAAATAGTTTTTGTAGTTTCTTATATATATGTCCTGCCCGACTGAGCGACCTCAGTCGTTCGGGCGGGCCTGCCCGTTTTTTCTCCACCTCATTCATGAGGCCAATATTAACACAAAAGCCCGCGACCGCGGGCTCCTTTTTATTTATCCAAAATCATTCAACCTATTCGTCCCCATCATTACTCTCTTCAGATTCTTTTGGAGCATTATGTCCTGCGACACCACCATCACAATTACATACAACCAATTCATTTCCCTTGCTATTGCACCCCTCCGTTGAACATGTACCTGGTACGTCGTTCGCTCCTCCACATGTCTCGCATATATGATGTTCCATACTAATTAAGTTAAATAATAATTGTTCCTCAATTATATACTAAAAAATCCCCATGCAAATGAGGATTCGGCAATCACAAGCACATAAACCTATTTTTTCTTCTCCTTGGCCTTCTTCTTAGCTACTTTTCTAATTACTTTCCTAACTACTTTCTTAACTATTTTTTTAATAATTTTCTTTGCAGGCGCTTTTGACGCATTAACGGTTAGCTTTTTAACCCCTTTGACACGTGGAGTGATATGCTTGGTATGCATAATACTCTGGACAATACCTACAATGTTTACCAAACGAAACATATCATGAGCAATCTCGCCCATAATATCTCGTACTTCATGAACAAGAGCGCTACCTTCTATCTTAGCTCTATGTGATACATGTCTTACATCTGAAAGAATTCGCAATATATACACTAAAACGGACACCACTAAAGCAGAAATTAAAATTGTTGCTCCTGTTGCAACGTAATAAAAAGCGTCTGAAAGAAGTACTGCGGCCATGTCAAGATTATAGCAGAATTAAAGCATAACTATTTTGACACCCTGTGGAAAAAATTACATCTTCGTATTCACCGTATCCGTAACATCTGCTTATATAGAATGGTTATACCCTATATACAAGTTGACACGCATGGTACTTACATTAAAATATGAATATATGTTCATACATTAATATATCTATGACAACACTTACATCAACCAAACAAATAACATCTATAGGTAAACTTTTATCTGACGAGACACGTGTCAATATTCTGACACTGCTGTTAGAGAGCACCGCTGATTTATGTGTTATGGAGATATCAGATGCAATAGCCATGTCTCACTCTGCGACATCACATCAATTATCCAAGCTAGAAAATGCAGGTGTCGTATCCTCATTTCGTGATGGTCAAACTGTCTGTTATCACTTAACCGATAAACAAGTAACAGTCTCGATTAGAAATATTATTAATAATCTATAATATGCGATCTACAACAACAATTATACTCGTACTAATTTTGGTAATCGCAGGAATTATTGTATTCAAAAATAGTAGACAGTTTGCACTACCCGATGGAGAAACAATAAAACTAACCGAGGGTGAGGGTTCCCAAAACCACTCAGAGGAAATTATTAAACCAACAAAGACCCGGCCTAATACACAAACCACTTCTAGTAATACAAACAACACAGACAATTCTAAAGTAACAGAGCCAACAACCCTTTCATCAACAAGAGAGTTACTTGTAACAGATGGTGTCAATCATTCAATACCACTTAACGAGATACTTTCTGGAGGTCCAGGAAAGGATGGCATACCCTCTATTGATGATCCAAAATTCACATCCGTTCAAAGCGCCAAAGAATTCCTTAATGATACTGATGTTGGATTAGGATTTATATGGAAAGGAGAAGCCCGATTTTATCCATATCAAATACTCGTGTGGCACGAAATAGTTAATGACACTATTGCAGGAGATCGAGTTCTCGTCACATACTGTCCTCTTTGTGCAACTGGCGTTGTATTTGACCCTACAGTAAATGGCATCGAGCGCGAATTCGGAGTTTCCGGAAAACTTTGGCAATCAAATCTTTTGATGTACGACCGCACAGGAGACGGTGACACTGAGTCACTCTGGAGCCAGGTTCTTGGAGAGGGAGTGCTTGGCCCCGAAACTGGAACTCGACTAAAAGTATTGCGAGCAGACACAGTTCAATTTGGATCTTGGATAAAAGACCACCCGGACACAACAGTTTTGTCCGTGGACACAGGAGAGTCACGGCGTTATGGTTCAGACCCATATGGCGACTACTACACAAATGAATCCGTTTCGTTTGGAGCAACATTTAATGATGATCGATTGCATCCCAAAAGGTTTGTTCTCGGAATAGAGATTGATGGCAAATTTAAGGCATACGATAAAGATGCACTACCAATCGGAGAGACAACAGACACATTTAATGGAAACACAATAACTATTCAAAAAACTTCAAGTGGTGAAGTTTTGATGACGACAGGTAAAGGCGAAGTATCATTTATTGGAGGCTTCTGGTTCTCATGGCTTGCCGTACATCCAGACACAGAACTTTGGAAAAATTAATTAAACAGAAATAACTATATGAAAAAAGTAACAATGTATTCAACACCGACATGTCATTTCTGTCACATTGCAAAGGATTTCTTTAATAAAAATGATGTTGCATTCGAAGAACACGACGTATCAAGTGACGTAGAAAAAAGAACAGAGATGATGGACCTATCGGACCAAATGGGAGTACCAGTGATACATATAGGAACGGACGTTATTGTTGGTTTCAATGAACCCATGATTCGCGAATTACTAGATATAAAATAAAGTATGTTCAACAAAGGACTCAGTGTTCCAAATGCAATAATACTTTCTGCTGTTATAGTTGCAGGTTCACTACTAATGGTAGGACGTGACAAAAACAGCGCAGGATTCCAAGCACCAGCAGTCGCCCACCAATCAGCAGCCGGAACACAAAACATTGAGCTCCGCCCAGTAGATGCAACTGATCATATTTTTGGTGATCCAAACGCACCAATAACAATTATTGAATATTCTGATTTTGAATGTCCGTTTTGTGGTCGATTCCATCCAACACTTGAACAAGTAGTCCGCGAGCGCCCGAACGAGGTTCGATGGGTTTATCGTAACTTCCCTCTTACTTCTATACACTCTCGAGCGCGTGGTGCAGCTATTGCTTCTGAATGTGTTGCAAAGCTTGGTGGGAATGACGCCTTCTGGCAATTTAGCGACACACTATTTAAGAACCATAGGCAACTTGGCACAAAGCTATATGAAAGCAGACTTGAACAATTCGGAATTACAAAGGAAGAATTTTCTACTTGTGTAAAAGATCCTGAAATCGCACGCGCCGTTGATGAAGACACTCGTGAAGCAGCTGGGCTTGGAGGTACTGGGACACCATTTTCTGTTATTATTAATGCAAAGGGTGAAGCAACACCGTTTAGTGGTGCACTCCCACTCGCACACGTTAACAGTCTAGTAGATAAAGCACTAACTAATTAATATGAAAGCATCAATTACATTCCTAATAATCCTTATACTCGTAGGTGGATTTATTGTTATCAATAAAGAACAAACACCCATCGAGAATGAGCCTACTTCAGTAGAAACAGAAAGTAAAAAAGATCGTGCTCCAGATTTTACTCTTAATGATTACGACGGAAACTCACAAACATTCTCTGAGATAAGTGAAGGAAAGATTGCTGTCGTGAATGCGTGGGCTGTATGGTGTCCCTTCTGTAAAAAGGAGCTGGAAGACTTTGCACAATTGCAGAACAATTTTGGAGACGAGATTGTTGTAATTGCAATTGACCGTGCAGAATCACTTAAGAAAGCAAAAGGTTTTACAGATTCAATAAACGTAACAGACAAAATGACTTTTCTTCTTGACCCTTCTGACTCTTTCTATCGATCTATTGGCGGATTCAGTATGCCGGAAACAATATTCGTAAATGCAAAAGGAGAAATTGTACTACACAAACGTGGTCCGATAGACTTAGCCGAAATGACCGAGATAATTAATTCGATCAAGTAATATGGAAATAAGTCTCGCATTTACATTTTCAGCACTTGTCGCAGGTCTCTTTACATTTCTTGCACCTTGCACACTACCACTCGTCCCTGCATACCTAGGGTTTATTAGTGGTGTTCCTGAAAAGGATTTAAGTAATCCCGCAACAGCACGTATCGCACGACGAAAGATAATGCTCAATGGAATCTTCTTTGTATTGGGATTCTCTGCTGTATTCATCATATTTGGGACACTGGCAGGACTCCTCGGGCAAGCTCTCGTTCCCTATCGCCTGTGGCTCACACGTATTGGTGGAGCATTTGTGATTATCTTTGGGCTCTATATGTTGGATATTCTAAAGCTCCCAATATTTAAAGGTAAGAATCTGGCTGTTCCGAAATGGTTAGAACTAGGTAAGCCATCAAGTTCATTTGTTATTGGTTCAACCTTTGCATTTGGATGGACGCCGTGTGTCGGGCCGATCCTTGCATCAATCCTATTACTTGCGTCTACTTCAACAACCGCATTCCAAGGAGCATTTCTACTCGCAGTATTTTCTCTCGGTCTTGCGATACCTTTTCTACTTGTTGCATTCGCATTTGGGAAAGCAACGCAATATATAAAAAATATTGAAAAGTATTTAAATGCAATTAATATCATCGGCGGAATATTCCTTGTCATACTTGGAATACTTCTCGTCACCGGACAATTCAACCTACTAATCATCTATGGATTTGAATTATTACGATTCTTCAATTACGAAGCGATTTACGAATTTTTGTAGTAAAAAAAGCCCCGAGGCATTTGGCCGCGGGGCTTTTTTTGTTTGTTTTACCAACTAGCCAAAATCCCTCCCATGACTGCAACAGAAATGAGCTGGTATGAATTGTTAATAATCCACAACTTCCATGGCTTTCCTTCCCACAAAACAATACCTAAGCTTGTTGTTGCAATAAATCCTAGCCATACCCAGAATCCAAGTTCCGCTCCCGCAGCGAATGAATTTGCCCCTGTGAGCGCAATACCTGCTACCAACACATAGCCCATTACAATAGACGCAACTAGAGCTGTGATCAATGTCCGCCCCATTCCTTTTCTCTTTATTTTTGCAAGAGCCTCTGACGAGAGACCTGCAGCCTTTGCCCAAGAACTTCCAAAGAGTGCTTGAGAATACCATGCCATACCAATTACCATTGATGCAACAGCGGCAACAATCAAGGCAATAAAATTAACTTCAACATTCATATATAAATAACTTACTAGTAACTTTGTATATATTCTATCACCCTAGAGAAGTTAAAACGAACTTCGTAAATAGCAATAATCCGCTAAAACCTACATATACTAAAATGTTTAAGACCAGATTTCCTAGCAGAATTACTGGAAATATATTTCTATATCGACACCCTATAATACCAAGAGGTATTATGACCAACTCGTTTGGAGCCGGGACAAACGCAACATACGCAAATAGAATCATCATTCCAATCTTTCTGTTTTTTTCCGAGAACCTTTTGTATAGTGACTGAATTTTTTTAACAAATCTGGAATCTATTCCACCTCCAAACCTTCCTACGAAAAACCCGATGCTATCCCCTATCGTCATACCGATCGCAATCAATCCCACAGCGATCCACGGATCAAGTCCTGCCGACACAAACACAGGTATAAAAGCAGCAATAGGAACTGGAACAAATATATTAAACCCACTTACAATCGCAAGAAAAAATATTCCAACATATCCGTACGAATAAACTATTCCTTGAACAGCTTCGTTTCCACTAACCAACCCTTCCAACCAAAGAGCAAAGACTACCAGAAAGAGCAGCAATACAGCGAAAGATACACCTCTATAAAATGTTACTTTATTTTTTGAGTAATTCATGAACTTCCCTATAAATACTTCTCGCTTCTTGTACTGACAAACCAAACCCTTGGATCTGCTCCTCTGTATACGGCAATATGTCTTGTGCAAGCAACATACCCTTCTCAACAAAAACCTTTCGTCCAGCTCTTGAAAGTGATGGCAACACCGTTACAGGATAAGCCTTTTTCTTTCTAATTAAATCCTGCAGATTATCCTCTTTTGGATAATTCCAACCAGTTAACAATAGATCTCTACATTCTGCATACTGTATAGATTTTCTAGTAAATTTTGTATTTGTGATCAACCACATGATATGTCTAGCTTTTTCTTTCTCATTTTTTTCCTGGTATGGTGCAATATCATTACGACGAGCGTCAGCATACATAACAACATCAATATGTGTTTTGATTCCAGGGGAATTTCTGTATTTCGCTTCAATTAAATAGTGTATGTGATCCTTTTTTGCAAGAACGTCTATCTCATGATCTACACACATTCCTTGCATGATTACATTACGTTCTGTTTTATACCCATATGCACGTAACAATGCTTCTACGTATTGTTCAAATATAAAACCCTCTGGACCAAGAGAATTAACTGCACGACGAAGTCCATAGGACACAGCCGTATCTAAATCCTCCTTTACCAAATGTCTCAAAGCCGAACGGAAAATATCCGTACTCGTTATTCCTGGCTCTAATCCTCTCTCGATAGCACTAGAGACTTGTTCTACTTGATGTCCGGGAACACCTGCACGACGTAGAGACGCAGAAAGTTTCGCATGACTAAATGCTTCATGTCTACCTGTAGCTTTTTTAATATCCATACAACCAGTATATCAAAAAATAGTATGCGATTCTAAATATTTTATTCTAAATTTTCTCTTTCAATTTTAAAATTCTACCAACGCTTTCATTTATTCTTGTCTCACTAATTATTCCAGAATTAACAGTCTTTACAATTTCAGCATGCACATCAATTATATGTTGTTTTTCTCCAACATAGAGCAAGATATCATTCCCTGCTCGCAGTGCAGATACTGCTGCTTGCGCGCGTCCATACTTTTTAGTTATTGCACCCATATTCATATCGTCGGTTATTATCACTCCAGTATAATCAATATTTCTACGCAAAATATCAGTAACAAATGTTCTTGAGATACTACTTGGATTTTTACTATCAATTTGAGGATACAGAACATGTGCCATCATCACCATTCCGGGATTACTTCTCTTTATTGCGTCCTCAAACACAGAAACATGCTGATTGAAGTCTTCTCTTGATATATCTACGACAGGAAGATTCCCATGCGAATCAACTGAATCATTCGCATGTCCTGGGAAATGTTTAATAGTCGCAATGACTCCATTGTCTTGATAGCCATCAACCATTGTCACACCGAGATCGACGACCCGCTGTTTGTCTCCACGAAATACTCGATCAAAGAGGAAAGAGTTCTTATTTGTGATGTACTCCATAACAGGAGAAAAGTTTACATTTATACCGAGTTCGCGGAGATCATTAGCACGCGCCACTGCGATTGCACGGGCATGTCCTGCTGTTTCTATGTCGGGTTGCCCTGTAGTCTCATAATCGTCCCCCTTCAAACGTGTAACAATTCCACCTTCTTGATCTACGCTAATAAACAGCGGTATGTCATTCAACACTGCCCCTTGCAATGATGAAATCATTTCTCGAATACTTGCGGTTGAGGTACCTAGGTTATTACCCATTAAAATAACTGATCCTATTTTTCCTTCTGCAATTAACTCTTTCAATTCTAGAACTCCGCTTTCTCTGGGAATACCGAGCAACAACATCTGCCCTATCTTTTCCTCTAATGTCATCGCAGAAATTTTCTCCTCTATCGCGCTACTAAAAATCTTTGGGTCCTCATATATTGCAGAAGAATCTATAACACCTCCGGCATTCAATCGAACAAGTAAAAACAAAACGAGTATAGATCCAACTAAAATAATAATTTTCTTTTTCATATTATATCTTGCAATGTCTACCATTTTTTCTATTAAAATCTTGATGATATTCTTCGGCACGACAAAAATGTCCTGCTGGTTCTATCGCAGTCACAATTGGATCATCAAACTTTCCTGATTCATCTTTTTCTTTAAAAGACTTCTCTGCAATTTCTTTTTGATCATCGGTATGATAAAAAATTATTGATCTATACTGACTACCGATATCTGGTCCTTGTTTATTTAATTGTGTTGGATCATGCATTTTCCAAAATTCCTCCAGTAACTCCTCATATGTAATAATGTCGGGATTGTACGTAATATGAACTACTTCGGCATGACCTGTTCCTCCGGTACAAACTTGTTCATATGTCACATGCCCATCAGGACCCCCAGCATAACCGACTTCTGTTTCTACAACACCTTTCAATAAAGAAAACCTCTCCTCAACACTCCAAAAACATCCCGCCCCAAATGTAGCTTTCTTATTCATTATTCTATTATAGCGACTTATTTGTTCAAATCCAGTATCTCGTCTATACGTATTTGAGCGATAAATTCAGGTACGTGACTAACCAATATCATGGCTCCATCATATGCGCTTAATGCCTCTGCAATGATTGGAAGGTGTCTAAAGTTTATGTGGTTAGTTGGCTCATCCAAAATAAGAAGTCCTGGCTTTTGTAATACCAAACGTGCAAAAGACACAAGTCCCTTCTGACCTTCAGATAAAGTCTCAATCTTTTTGTAAATCAAATCACCGTCAATGAGGAATGATGAGGCTGTTGAACGAAGTGTTTGTTCATCTTTGTCTTTCATTACTGATTCTAGAGATTCATACACAGTGTCATTAAAATCTAGAGTTGAAAAATCCTGTCGATAATACCCAATCCGAATATCATCCCCAATCGTAATTCCCTTTGCAGTATTGTTTGCGATATGCTCGAGCAGAGTACTTTTACCAATACCGTTTGGCCCTGTAAGCAATAGGTGTTGATTTTTCTTTAGTACAATCTTTGCTTTCTTTGTTTTTTCCTTTTGATCTTTAAAAATAGTAAAACTAGAAATACTCAAACGATCTCCAATATAATCCCCTTGTGAATTGATACGAAATTTTCTAATTTCTTTATCGTCTTGTCGCACTTCCACCTTTGCATCTTCCATTTCTGCTGCTTTCTCGCGCATTCTCTTTGCTACAACACGCATCTGCCCACCCTTATGACCAAAGAAATTGGCTTTGTCTTTCTTTGCTTGAATCTCTTTCTCAAACTGTGCATTTTTTCTTCGTTCTTTTTCAACACGTGCGGTGATTTCTTTTACTACATCAGAATAGTCTCCATCGTATTGTTCTACTTTTCTCGTACGTACATCCAAATACAAAACACCGTGTGTAAACGCATTTAGGAACTTGGAATCATGGGAAATCACCATACATGTTTTCTTGTATTCCTTAAGGAACTTTGTAAGATGTTCTATTCCTTCTTTATCTAGATTGTTTGTAGGTTCATCCAGTAACAGAAGATCTGGATTCTGTATCAAAGCCGAAGCAAGCAATAACCGTGCTTGTTGTCCCCCAGAAAACTCTCTGATTATTTTGTCATAGGGAGCATGTACATTAACAACAGCAAGTATCTTGTCGATACGTGGATCAATATCATATACTTTCTCATCAAAGCGTTTCTCAAAAAAGGCTCGCACGGTCAATTCCAATTCATCTCTTGGGATTACCTGAGGAGCTGTTGCGATAGACATTTTTTGACCCATATGCATTTCACCGTCTTCAGGTTGAAATGCACCTGTAATCAATTTAAATATAGTACTTTTACCAGCTCCATTCTGCCCCATCAAAGTAACCTTTGTTCCACGACGCAAAGAAAAATTCACCTCATCTAATATAGGGTGATTATGTCCGAATTCAAACGATAAATCGCTGAACCTAAGTATTGCTTCGCCTTTGCTCATAAGGCCAGATAGTAACACAAATAGAGGCTTGTGGATAGCTATTCTATTTAATAAGTTCCAGTTTCCCTTTACGTGTGAGCCTCTTTATTTCAGCTTCTCTTTTTGTGGCATCACTGCGAGAGTCAAAGGATTCATAATAAACGAGTTTAACCGGCCTACGTGCCTTCGTATACTTTGCTCCCTTAATGTCCTCGTTATGCTCAATCACTCGTCTTTCAATATCAGTCGTATATCCTGTATACAACGTATCGTCAGCGCATTTCAAAATATAGACAAAGTGACTCATATATTTCATAGTCCAGCTAGTCTGACTAGCGGAACTATTTATCATTATTAATCAATAAACACCCGCGCAAGTCGCAGTTGATCAAAGGTATATTTACCCTTTAGTTTTTTGTGGACAGGTGAAAGCTTTAAATCTTCCTCCGCTTTAAATGCTTTGCTAATTACTTTTATATCTTTCACATCTGGCATATACGGTTCGAGATCAATATCATATGTTCCGTCCTTTATTTTTTCCAAGTGAGAGATAATTGTTCCAAATGTCATCGCCCGTGCTTTTGCCGCTTCTTTTAGACTTTTTCCCTCTCGCAAAATGGCAAGAGTCTTTTCGTGCGTTGGAATCTTTGCAACAAACCCTTTCTTCTCTGTTTCTTTATTTTTCTTTATCTCTTTGGGATCATTTGTTCCACCCACCAACAACACAAACTCGTCATGCATTTTATTAAAATCTTTCTCACTAAATCTCTCAATGACTTTTGCCCACTTTTTTGATTCCTTTAAAAGACGCTTGTTTAATTCCAAAACATAAGGATCAACAGCAAGAGCAGTACTGTTTAATCCAAGCAGTGTTAATCCTTCCAAATTCCTCACACGCGAAAGTGCTACGTACCCTTGTCCTGGAACAAACGATTTTGAAAGATCCATATGTGCAGCGTCCAAACTCATCCCCTGACTTTTATGAACAGTGATAGCCCACGCGAGACGAAGTGGCAATTGCTCGGCATACGCAAGCACCTTTCCATCATCCTCTACTTCCCATTTCTCTGAAGTAACGTATATCTTTTTTCCATCGTGCGTTTTCACAACTGGCATATTCTCTTCAAAACTGACAACCTTTCCGAGAGTTCCATTTACATATCCTGCTTCGAAATTGTTCTTTACAAACATTACAATCGCATCTTTTTTGAGTCGCAATGTCTCTGGAGCCAATATGCTTTTACATAACCCTGCAACTAAGTTTGCCTTACCTCGTGTATTCATCTCATATTCCTCAACGTCTCCATGCAATTTATCAAGCTCTTTATCGTTTACAGAGTCCACATCCATATTGTGTGTATACAAACGTGTTGGAATTTTCTTTAATTCATTCTTTTCCTTAAGCATCTCTTCGAACTTTTCAATAGTTGCATCCGATACTTCTCCATCTCGAATCTCATCTAGTATACGTCGAAGAGAAACGTCATCCTGCCTATATTGTTCTTCTAAATAACAAACACGAACATCCATCTCATTCCATGCCGTGGAACTGTCTACATATCCTGTTTCTCCACCATTGCGAACAATAGGAGGTAATTGGAAAAAGTCTCCAGATAGCACAACTTGCATACCACCGAATGGCTTAGAACTTCCTTTCATAGACTGTGCGAGCCTATTCAACGCATCAAACATCCTCGGATGAATCATGGAGATCTCATCAATCACTAACACTTTTGTTTTGTCGTAGCGTTTCCACAGATGCTCTTTCTGTACAAGTAATTCAATGTCATATTCTGACAAATCGTCTTTAATTCCAATTCCACTCCACGAGTGAATGGTCATTCCTCCGAGGTGGGTGGCTGCTATACCAGTCGACGCTGTAACCGCAACAACAACACCTCGTTCTTTAAGGTGTTTTACATACTGATTAAGCACATATGTCTTACCACTTCCTGCAGCTCCAGTGAGGTAGATATTCCTCCCTGCTTTCATTATATTGAGTGCCTCTGTTTGTAGCATAGAGGTATTTTACCACAATACATCTCTCGCAATATTTACCCGCTCATACGGAACCCAATCCAAATACCAACAATCGCCCCTACACCACTAAAAAACACTGAGGATAGCGAAAAGAGTCCTGATCCCCACAAACTAGGAATGTAACTTCCAATAAATGAGCCAGTAAACATTCCAATCCAAACTAATTTTCTAGAATTCATATATTACGTATCATTCTTACTCCTGCAAAAAACTAAACTTGCTCCATAAAATTGAGTCAATAAACACAGCTTCGGTTGAAATACTTGCAGACTGTGTCTCTTCACTTCCACGAAGAAAATAAACAAGTTTAAGTTCTGAATCACTCGTACCGTACTCTTGCTTGTATTTCATTCCCATATCAAGAGGTGTTACAATCTTTCGTCCATTAACGAGTGAAGTATCAAAATGAAGTCCTTTTTTTGTTGGAAGTTTTTCAAAGTACGCATCATAAATCAATTCTGAACATATCAATGCATCACGTGTATCAAAATCAAAATTATAATCGTACGGTTTCCCAAAATGTCCAAACGACTTAAATAGAGCATACATCTTGTCTGCGTTGCCGAGCTGTGGCCGTAGCACAACTACAAAATCAGCGTGCGCCGACACTTCAAGTGATTGTAATACTACACCCGGTTCAATCGCTTCAATCACTGAATATTCAAATCCTCCTTCATCACGACTTTTATATTGTGCATATACATCTGGGAATTTATCTGCAACGTACTCGGAAAAACTATTCAATCCCTCGAGTGGAAATTGCGACTCAAAGTATTCATTCATTTCAGAAAGTGTCCCTGTATACATTGCCGAATGAGTCCAGAAACCTGGGATACCCACATTGCTCACATGCCAATTCCTGCGTTGGAACATAATGTCTCCGGGCGCAAGCGATTGTTGCATCGTCTGTATTTGTTCCTCTGTAATAAAGTACTCCTTACCGCGTGTTGAAATAATGGCATGTCCCATCGAGTTGGCAATTCCCCTTTGTATTGGAAACCACACATCAAACATTCTTTTTGTTGTTTTATCTACAAGTACTTCTCCTGTTGAAGCTATCGTTCGGTCAAAATTAGTCAACAAATATTTATAACTTCCTTCGGCCTTTTCCCGCAACAATGTATATATTCCCGCATATGCATTTTCTCTTGGCCCATTAAACACATACATATACATTTTTCCTCCGGTGATACGTAAGTGTGTTTTTGGTTCATAAAATCTACCTACCATTTCATTAAATATATCGCCACGGTCAAAAAACTCGACGTGTTGATTTAATACCTTCTTTTTGTACTCACTGCCAGATACTTCGGTCATTAAACGATGTACAATTTCATATTTCTTAACATACAAACTATATGAGATTAAAAACGAAGCAGTCCTTTCCTCTGATAGTCGATATGGAATATTACCAAAATATCTATGCGTGTCAGTCAACGCTTCTGACAACAACACCGCAGTTAGAAAATCAGTAAACTGCGCGGTAAGAATTTCAGTATGATTTGCGTCCTCTCTTTCACTCGAAAGAGTACGTAGAAGTGTATTACCTGATGTCTCCAAATAATCAATCGAGGTTACTGATCGGTACATATCATCACTGATCACTTGCTCTATTTCGTTATCACTCATGTCTTTGAATACATTCGAATCAAGTGGCCGTAGTACCAAAAATGACAGAGTAGAAACAATGAATAGTACGCCTAAAAGCAATTTCCATTTCTCTCCAATAATAAACTGCTTTGTAGATTTGTATGCTTTATATTTTCTCCAAGTTGCCCTTGAAATATAAATTTTGCGAAAAAACGGTATGAACGAAACTACATAAATACCAACACCAATCACAATATGGAATGGGTATAAAAGTTGTAGTCCTACAATAGCTAGACTCACAAAGGTCAACAAAACAGACACTATCGTTGTTTTTAGTATTTGCTTTCGTACTTTTTCAAATTGCTCTAATGGAGATAGAGTTTGTTTTGTTTTCCCCCGCTTTTTCTTTTGCATAACTGTGTTGAGTATAACATGAGACAACTTTTGAAATGAAGTCAGCCTAATTTACAAACTAGACCCCCTTGTACCTAAAACACGTCACCTCGTGATCATTCACCATTCCTGTTGCTTGCATGAATGCATAGCAAATAGTTGAACCGACAAAACGAAAACCTCGTTTCTTCATATCTTTACTCATTGCGTCCGACTCTGGGGTCGTTGCGGGCATTTGTTTAATACTTTTGAATTTATTCTTCTTGGGCTCACTATCAACAAACTGCCAAATATATGTATCAAACGAGCCAAACTCCATTTGTATTTCAATAATCGCTTTTGCATTAGTAATGGTTGAAGAAACTTTTAGACGATTTCGGATTATCCCCGCGTCTTTCAATAGCCGAGCCTCATCTCGCGCAGTCATGCGTGCGACTTTTTTAATATCAAATTTTTTGAATACTTCTACATATCGCGCTCGCTTCTTTAAAACCGTATCCCACGACAGTCCAGCTTGAGCACCCTCAAGAGTAATCATTTCAAAAAGTTTATTGTCATCGTGTTCTGGAACACCCCACTCTTCATCGTGGTATTTGAGCATCAAATCATGTGTTGGCCAACTACATCTCTTTTTTACTTTCATATATATGATTATACAACCAAAAAACCACTCACCAAATATGAGTGGTTTTTAAATACTTATGGATATATTAATTAATCCACGTTACGTGAGTAACAACAACGCGCCCGTTACCCAAGTTTTTCTCAAACAAAGAGTCTTTGCCGCTCGCATCTTGTGCTATAGCACGTCCCCACGAAGAAGGATCGTCAAAATCTATATGAGATCCAACATCTGCTGGTTTACCTTTTCCTCCACCGTTTCCACCACCATTTCCCTTATCTGGTTTGCCGCCTCCACCTCCACCATCTGTTGAATTAAGATGTGAATGCATCTCTGTCATCATGTCGTAATCATGCTGATTTGGATGTTGATTATCTAGTTGTCCAAGAATAGTACCATCTGGATCATTTGTGTAATCCATACATGTACCTAGATTTGCATTGTTAAATGCTTCATCCTGATGATCTAATCCAAATGTATGACCTATTTCCTGACACATAACCAAATTTCTCCATGCGTCTGTATTGTAAGAAGGGGTGTTAAAATATGTATCATTCACCTTCACAACTCCTTGTACTATGTGATTGCTCTTACCACGTGTCGCCCAAACTGATGCAATACCAAGCCATCCATTGTCTCCGTACTCACCGTTACATATCTCAACTCGTCCGCTCGTTGGATCACAGTCTGCGTTACTTGCTCCTGCAGATATTTGATTCTTCAAAACCGAAAGATTCCAATCAATTGAAGCTCCTGTTAAACTACTACCCCAAACCGTTGAGAGATTATCTCCTAACTCAAGAGGGCTTATTGTTGAATCTGCTGTCGAAATATCCCAGTGATATTTACCCCAAGCATGATTAGCACTCACTGTTCCCGCCACAAACAAAGCAATTAGCGGCAATATTATATAAAGTTTTTTTGACATAAATCTTATTCGAATTAGTAATGATGTAAATTGACGACCATTCACACCCTTGTGTATAGGATTAATTATACATGATTATGTTATTTGATATATACGACCATCAAATCATGAGTCGGCCATGAACAGCGTTTGAGTGTTTTCATGCACTTACTATAGCAAAATACCCCTTTAAAGGGGTATTTATACTTACAAACACTATTTATATTTACCTTCGTCTACTTCGCCGTACACCCACCCCAACCCCGAGATAGAATACTACAACAAGAATCAATATCACAACCAACATACCGATACCCATATTCCCTGTTCCTAGAGTAACAGCACTGGCACCAACAGCCGCCACAAGTGCTTGTGCACCGACTGATTGTGTTGAAGTTGCTACTTCTTCCTCTGCATCAACAACAACAGTTTCCTGCTCAACAACACTATCTACTTTCTCTACCTTCTTTGTCACAACTGGCTCAGCTTTCACTGGAGCGGGAGTAGAAACATTTACCGTAGTACTCACAGCCCCACTTCCAATAAGATTATTGTTGTTCGCATCAAGAGTAAGAGAATCTCCTGATAGCACAATTGATCCATTACCATCCTTTTTTGCTACAAATGAGACCGTACCAAATGTCGCTTGCGTACTTAATCCTCCAGGATAACCTGCGGTTTTAATAAGAGAACCACTAGCATTATCAATGAGATCATACCCAGGTTGAGCAACTGCCATCCATCCACTAGTAAACGTAAACGACTTTACCTCCAAAAGATCCGAAGGATAATTCAACTCTGTCTTAACAGTATAATTCTTTACTCCTTTTGGATTAACTCCAATAGTAAGAGTAAACGTTTGTCCTTTTTTAACACTAACGCTAGTTGGACTAAATGACACATCAGTACTTGCAAGCACAGAAGAAGTCGGGACCATCGCAATCAACGCAGTAAGTAAAATAGCAAATCCAGTTTTTTTCATAGTATTCATAATTATTATTATTGTGCCCAACTAACCATCAATAAGTTGAAATCGAATATATCAACCTTCCCGTTACCGTCCAAATCGGCATAAGCATTGGTGGGGCTACCTCCCCAATTCACCATAATGATGTTGAAGTCAAATATATCAACTTTAAAATTTTGGTCTATATCTCCACGTATTGTAGTAGTAGCAGCTATTGTATCTGCTACGATCCCACCTCCACCACTTGGTGCTACTACAGTGGCCTGTACGACAACCGATGCAGAACCACCAAACAAGACATATGGTGTTTGTGCAGAAGACACACTAAACGTAAGAGTGTTCGCACTTGTATCTATGGTAAATGGATCAATAGCTACCCATGATGTTCCATCGTGTCGATACGGCTTAATCGTGCTTTCATCGATCCCTGAATCATCGTATGTAATCGTTACAGAAATAGTTAAATTATCTCCTGTAATGTTTATCTCAAATCCTTTTAACAAATTATTGCCACTCAAAATACCAGTAGCACCTGAAAAGAAGCTACTTGAGAGTTCCTCTACAGTAGTAATCGTTGCACTTGTATTTTGATCAGACGAAATTGTAATAGCTAAATCGCTACCAACACTCACCTGCGTTGGACTAGACGAAGTTACCACCACAACCTGATTACTGATAGAACCTCCATCCGCAACAGTCAAACTACCCACAGAACCACTCAATGTAAGAGCTAGTTCTGCATATCCTCCTCTTTCGAGAGAAGCTGTCTGACTAGCAGTGACGCCTCCGACAGTAAATACTGCAGTCTCACCAGACCAGTCAGAAGTTTCATTAATCGCAAACAACAAATCAGGACTATAGCCGTATTTCCCATCTGTAGTAGAAGAAGTGCCCACAGTCTCTCCATCCACACTAACCTTCACAACCAATCCATCAGGAGCAGAATCTCCCGAGAAAGTAACCGTTCCATAAAATTGATGCGGAATACCTGGGGCAGCAGAGGCAACCGCTGGCAAAACTGCAAACAGCGCTATCACCAAAGATATTTTAATTAACCCGTGAAATATTTTCATATCTTTTCTTTTCTAAACGTTAATCCATTAACTTACTTACTCAATCCGATCTATAAATCTTCTATTTGTACTACTTAGTCCGACGGCTGCTCAACACCTGGACCGTATACCTTGCCTGAATTCATGAATATCCAGAATGCCTCTCCGGGATCAACATTATCACTAAAGCCTGTAGCTGGTTCAAATGACTTCCCTACATTATCGTATCCACGCAATTGTGTCCACAATTTGTTTGTTTCGCTGTTTGCTCCATCAAATAGAGATGCTAGTGCATATCGAGACTGAACACTTGTTACATTTTCTAATTGATAGTATCCAATCAAGTTCCAACCACTCGCAAGTGTACGTTGTGGTGGTACACTGTTTCCTTCGACAAACAAATCTCCTATACCCTCAATACTAGCTGACTGATTTGCTGTGTAATCAATCCAATATCCATATCCAGCAGTCATAGTGCTTAGATCACTTGTCTGTGGACTTCCTGGGTGGTAAACAGTCCACGTTGAAGTTACAGCGTCATATGCATAAACAGAAGCTATCTTTGCAGAATCATCTAGATCACCAAGTACAGTCGCGACGGCAGTTGCATCAGGTACTACAGGCAATGCAACAAGGTTCCAACCTGTTGTTAATGACAAAGAGTAACTTGCTGATGTTGTAAATACCCATTGTTCATCCGGAACTACGTTTCCGGCAGCATCTACTACTCCAGAGAATGTAATTGTGTAGGTTGTGTTATCAGCCAAACCAGAAGTTGGTACAATCGTTACTGTATCTGTACCAGAATTTTGAACGCTAAAGCTTACAGACGGACTAAACGAAACCTCTCCTGTTGTCACAAGAACAGCTTCATCAAAAATGATTACTATATTACTTGAAGGGTCAACTGAAACTTCACTCGATGTTGGTGTATGAGATGTAACAGTTGGAGTCACTATGTCTTGTGTTACTGCAGGATCTGTTGTTGCTGAACTTGTGTTTCCTGCTGCGTCCATTGCTGTAACAGACACTGTTATACTTCCATCTACAAGTGCGGATGGAGAAGCAGCTGTTCCATCAAGTGTAATTGAAGATTCAGTTGCCCCACCTGACAATTGTTCTGTTCCTGTTATTGAATTTACCCCGTCACTAAGAGTAATACTCACAAATGCATCCGCCTCAACTGTACTTGTAGCGATTATTGCCGCTTTTTCTGAATTATTTATTGTGTCATCTGTAGCAACAAGAACACTTACCGGTGCAACTGGTGCAGCTGTATCAATATCAAGCGCCTCATCCTCGGTAAACGTTGGAATCGCATTTCCTACCAAATCTTCAGCCAGAGTAACTACGACATCAATATGTTCTACCTCTACATTTGCATCCACAATAGTGTATGTTGCAATGTATTCTGTCCCGTTTGTCCATGATCCAGCGCCAGACGTCATTGTACTTCCTATAGTTGGATCAAATGCAACAGTTGGAGCAAGACTTTGATTCATCTCCTCATCAAATGTAATTGTAATGCTCAAAGTGTTACCTGCATCACTCTCAGAAATATCTTCATCTGAAAGAGTTACACCAGAAACAGCTGGTGCGTCTACATCTTTTGTCGCAGTATCATCTCCAGCAGAGCTTTCGTTACCTGCTGCGTCTGTGATTGTTACACTTACAGTTAAAGTTCCATCTCCGAGGGTTGATACATCTATACTAGTGATATTGATAGCTCCTCCACCACTCACTGTGCTTGTAGCAACAACAGGTGATCCTCCTCCACTCGATGTTATTGTGTAATCAATATCTCCACTTATTTCCCCTGTTCCTGTAATAGTTACTGCTGCCTTGTTCGAATCGTTTACTGGATCAAGAATAGTAACGACTGGTGTGTTTGGAGTGTTTGCATCAATTGTTTTTACAACATCACTTCCAGATCCTCCTCCCGCACTGTCATTTTCATTTTCATCAGTAATAACTACATTTGAAATCTGTAGGGCTGATGATCGATCAACGTCTCCTTCTAGAACGGTGTAGGTCGCTGTATACGTAACACCATCGTTTGCAGTACTCCATGTTAGAGCTGTAACATTGTATGAACCCACAACTGACGCGTTTGCTTCAGTAGAGTCTGGTGTAAGCGTGAATGTAATAGTATCCCCTACCATTAAGATACCTGATCCTGTTGCATCAGACTCTATTGAAGTAATAACTGGTGCATCTACATCTTTTGTTGCTGTGTCTTCTCCTGCAGAACTTGTGTTGCCGAATGCATCTGTGATTGTGACACTTGCAGTTAGAATTCCATCTGTAAGACCAGACGTATTAATGTTTGAAATAGAGATTATTCCTGCCCCACTTACTGTTCCGTCACCAGTAACATCTGCTCCTCCACCACTAGATGATACGGTATAAGCGATTACTCCATTTGCTTCTCCATTTCCTGCAATCGCCAAGGAAGATACATTTGCAAGGTTTACTGGATCTGGAATTGAGATACTTGGAGTTGCTGGGGCGATTGTATCAACATCAATCAAATTGTCTGTTTGTGTACTCGCTATAACATTCCCTGCAACGTCTTCTGCAATAGTTACGGTTACATCTACTCCGGTAACCTCTTCATTTGTATCAGCTATATCATATGTAGCCGTGTAAACAGTATCGCTCACACTCCATGCTCCTGAAGAGAAGGCCAATGTACCAGAACTAACAATATTTGAATCAAAAGCGATTATTGGTGTTGTTCCTGTTGCCATTGTTTCGTCAAAAGTCACCACGATATCAAGAGTTCCTCCACCATCATCTTCTGAAATAGCACTATCTGTTGAGGTTACAGAAACAATAGAAGGTGTGTTTGCATCAACTGCCAGAGTATTAGAATCGAAAGAACTAACAGTCACTGTGTTTCCAGATGGTTCATCAAACACGCAAGAAATTGCAACACTTCCAGCACTTTGATCAGAATCTGCTTCCGCAATGGTATATGTCAATGTATATGATCCTCCGGTATCATTTGAAAATGTACTAACTACATCAACGCTGTTCGCAGTACAAGCTCCACCTAGAACTAGGTCTGCTTGTGAACTACCGGCGGTAACTGTAATAGTTACATCCTCTCCTACATGAGAAGTCCCAGTACTTGGAGTTACAGCTGCTGTTGCTGTTGGAGCAACAGTATCAATATCAAGTACAGCGCTTTCAGTAAACTCTGGAATTACGTTACCAACTACGTCTTCCGCCGTGTTCACTATTACATCAATAGCTGCAATTTCTTCATCTGAGTCTACAATTGTATATGTAGCAACATATGCAGTATTGTTTGCCCAAGATCCTCCTGGAGAAGTCAGCGCGCTGGAAACTGTCTCACTGAACGTAATAACTGGTGCTGTTTCTGTGTCCATATTCTCATCAAAAGTGATTGTAATACTTAACGTATTAGAGTCATCACTCTCAGAAATGTCTGTATCTGAAAGAGTTACACCAGAAACAGCTGGTGCGTCTACATCTTTTGTTGCTGTGTCAGTATCTGCAGAGCTTTCGTTACCTCCTGCATCTGTGATTGTTACGCTTAAACTTAGAGTTCCGTCTCCAAGAGTTGATAAGTCAATTCCTGTAATATTTATAGCTCCTCCACCACTTACTGTTCCTGTAGAAACAACAGGTGATCCTCCACCACTCGATGTTATTGTGTAATCAATATCTCCACTTGCTTCACCTGTTCCAATAATAGTAACGGCTGCCTTGTTTGAATCATTTACTGGATCAAGAATAGTAACGGATGGTGCATTTGGAGTATTTGCATCAATTGTCTTTACAATATCACTTCCAGATCCTCCTCCCACGCTGTCATTTCCGTTTTCATCAGTAATCACGACGCTTGTTATCTGTACTGCTGATACTTGATCAGCATCTCCTTCTAGAATTGTGTATGTCGCTGTATATGTTGCTCCACCGTTTGATGAACTCCATGTGAGAGCTGTAACATTGTATGCACCTACTACTGTTGCATTTGCTTCAGTAGAATCTGGTGTAAGTGTGAATGTAATAATATCCCCCACTTTTAAGATTCCTGCTCCTGTTGCATCAGATGTTATTGAAGAAATAACCGGTGCATCAGTATCTTTTGTTACTATATCTGTCCCTGCGACACTCGTGTTTTCCGCAGAATCAGTAACAGTAACGCTTAGAGTTAGATCTCCATCATCTAGAGTTGAAGTATTTATACTAGAAATGCTGATTGTGCCTCCCTCGCTTACTGTGCTTATTCCTGTTACCTCATGTGCGTCACCAACGTCGCTAATAGTGTAAGCAACTACTCCATTTGCTTCACCTGTTCCTGTAATAGAAATCGAAGAAACGTTTGCAATATTAACTGGATCTGGGATTGATACTGTTGGAGTAGCAGGAGTAATAGTGTCAACATCAAATGTTCCTGCAGCAGTATTGTCGCTCATTACATTAGTTGGTATATCTTGTCCTGCAGTGATCGATATTGTTGCCTCCACTTCCTCATTATTGTCAGCAAGAGTAAATGTTCCAATCCATGTATCAGTAACATATGAAGACTCTGCAACCGAAGCAGGTGCACCGGTGATTCCTGTGATAGTTACCGCAGGAGTAGTTCCTGTATCCATATTCTCACTAAATACCACTGTAACAGTGATAACTCCGTCTTTTGCAGGGTCAGAACTTGAAGTTGCACTTGTTACGGTTGGTGCAATCTCATCTGTAGGAGTTGAATTCACAGCCCCTTGAATTACATTAATATTGCTTGAATTATCTTTTGTATTTGCTGGACTAGATATTGTACTTACTTGTGGAGTGTCCCCTGTACCAATAGGTGTACCCAGATTAAATGTAGCTGTTGTATTGCCTGCGCTAAATGTAACCGATGATATGGAGTTACTTGCTACTGTAAAGTCATCCTTATCAACTGCACTCATTGCTTCACTCAAAGTAACAAGAATTGCTGTTGTTGAAGTTGTTTTAGATGAAGAGATTGTTGGTACTACACCGTCATTTGGAGTAGTTGGTCCAACACCTGGAGCCGTATTAGCAGATACGGCAAGATCCTTTACTCCATTAGAAGCACTATCACTATATGTCACTGCTGGAGTATCTCCTGTTCCAAATGGAGATGTAACTGTAAGTCTTACTACTCCATCTTCTGTCTCAGATGCATCATTATCTCCATCTAGAGTATGTCCGTCAACACTAAAATCAGCATTGGTAACTGTTGTTCCATCCAAATCCTCACTGAATGTAAGGTCTATTGTAGTAGTACTCACTGTTTCCATAGATAGAAGAACTGGATTAGCAGCATCTACCTCTGTAATAGTACCGTTTGATATCGCTGCTAGTAGATTTCCCACCAAATCAGCTCCAGTTCCTTGTGTATAGGTAACTTCTTTTACTTCTGTTCCAGAAACACCGCCAGAAACAAGGATATCAAAGGTATCGTCATCTGGTGTGCCTGTGACAATCGAGGTCACTGTATCACCGCCAAGGGTGAAATCCCCTGCAGAAAACGTCGAATCATCAATATTTTCACTAAATACAATAGTTGCAGTGTCTACTGATCCGTCACCGTTAGAGTCTTTGGTGGTAATTGATGCAATACTTGGTGCAGTCGCGTCAACAGTTATAGCTGGAGTACTCACCTGATGAGCAAAGGCATTGTCTTTGGTATCTACACTCCAAGGATTCGTACTGTCAGAGCTTGGTGCTGTTGCACTAATAGTCATCGTATTTGCTGCTCCCGCCAAAATTCTCAAATCAGCTCCAGGATCTGCATCTCCGTTACACGTTGCCGTGCTCGAAGTGTTTTCCGCCAGCCAACCACTCGGACATGTTGGAGAACCTGTAATAGAAAATCCAGCCGGTGCGGTTATAACAATTTCGTATATAAAGTTTGCTGAACCACCGTCGTTAGTAACTGTGAATGTGTAATCATCTGTATCTCCACCTTTCACAAAATCTAAATCAACACCGACAACTACGTCATGCGCAGCTAACGCGATTGTTGGTACAAAAAAACCGCTCATTAAAAATACTGCGGTGCTAGCCATAAAAAATGATACTACTTTGGTTTTCTTTAAACCAAATAGAAATGTTCCACTAGATCTCTTACTTAAAAAACTCATACATTATATAGATAACTGATAAATTAATTTCTCCCACGTCAATAATTCTGCTTTGGTTGTGTGAATTACAAAACAAGACACTGCTCTGTGCAACTTATCCATAATATTATTATAGAAAGAATCAAAGTCAATAAATTATTGTGTTGTGGTTATATAATGGACTTTAATCCCCTTTTTAGTTTTCTGGCGTACAAGGGTAGCGATTCTCATAATTAAGCCTATTTTTTTATACACTTCACGAATTATATAGAACAATACGGGATCGAAGTCATGCTTCCTCCTATATTTACTTGAAACAAATTTCTATATGCAGACCTTTTGTCTATAGAAAAATAGTCATACCCACAATCAGCGCGCTTATCAATCTCCTCTAGGTTTGACACGCCATTAGTAACAGGATTGGGTGAAATCGTCGTATTATATACTCCAAAATCCCAATTATGTGCATCATCAGTACCTGATGTGTAAGCAATAATGTCTCCCGCCTTGAATGACACAGGGATGCTTGGTGCCTGCGTACGAGAATCATCCACTGCAGGATTCGTAGGAATAACAGCGAGCAATGCCTCGACAGGCTCTAGAATATGATCAAATTTAATTTCTACCTCACAACTAACTTCAAAAAATAAAAGGAACTGTGGGACTGAACTGTGTTGTGGAGTAATATAGTGTGAAGCAGAGGACAATGTCATATCTACGGGTGCATAGACTGGAACCTTCTTTCCATCCTGAATCCACAAATACGAATGTGACTTTACTACTCCCCCGTCAAAAATCGTTCCAGGTGGAGTGATTTTTGCCAATCGAGAAACATCTGTAATGTCATTGGTGAAGATTGGACTAGGATTACTCTCACAAGTAGATTGTGTGCCTAAAACGAAGTTTTCCGAGTGATTATTCGAGCCCACGGTTAAACTGGTAAGAATTGTACGCAATCGCTCAATTTCGTCTTTGTTATAGTCATTATTCTCTAGATCTAAAAGATCACCTGTGATTCTCTCTGAATGACCGGATGATAAATAGAGACCACTACCTTGCGCACCCACAAGTTCTTGCTCCAAAGCAATAAATTGGTCATTTATTGATTGTGTAGATCCCACCCCCTCGAAAACGGTGTTTGTATCACTGTTAATAATATTACTCTCATGCTGAACAATCATGTTTTCCTCCACCCCTGCAATCACAGAAGAGTCATTGTTCTGTACGGTACCTAACACTGCTTCATCTGGTTGATCAATTTGAGTAGTTTTAACATGTCTTTCCCCCCTCTTATCATCAATAATGGCTTTGTTCACATCGATACTCTCAGACAAACCATTAGATGTCTCAGGCACATCAAAACGCATAGAAATATTTGCGTACACAACGAAAATAAGTGTTACAAAAATAGCGATTATTATAATAATCTTCTGCATATCTGTTTATTGTAGCAAATAAATGTATGGTGTATGTGCTATTTACTGCGATTATTAGACGACGTCAGCACTCATTTGTCTGACCAAACAGCTAATTCATTATTACTTGGATCAGTAAAATGAAAACGCTTTCCACCTGGAAATGAGAAAATATCTTTAGAAATAGTTCCTCCACCTGTAATTATATTTTCCTTCGCCAGCTCCAAGTTTGCGTGATAAAGAACCACCAGAGGCCCTCCGCGAGTAATTTTCTCAACTTTTTCAAATCCGCCTTCAACCCCACTATTTGTGAACGCTGTGTAGTTTTCACCATAATCTGTAAACTCCCAACCAAAGACTGTGAAGTAAAATTGTTTTACCTCTTTCAGGTCTAGGGCGTATAGTTCTATGTATTGAATGTGATTGTCTTTCATATTTTGTGATAACAATACTTGCGATATGACAACTAAAAAAGGCTCATTTACACACTGGTATACCCAACTCTATATCTTACTCATTGTTCCTTCGAGAATGTGTTCAGCGGGAGCCGGATTTCCATCATCAGGCTCGATTGTAAGCACATAGAAATCATGGTCGATAAGATCGTCATTTGATACGTACATATTTATATATACTCCATCGACTTTCTCGAGCTTTCCAGTACTCACGACACTAAATGAAAGCCCTTTGCGCACCACCCACCCCTCATAAAAATCAGTTCCTTGTGGATCGGGTAAATCTTTCGAGGAAACAAGCAGAGTATATTTACCGTCCTTAATAGTTGATTGTGCTAATCCCGAACTCGTGCCCTTTGTATCTAAACCACGTATAACTTCTCCCTTTGTTACATCTAGCAATTGTCCTGCATATTGATATGGCATTTTGGTAATACTATCCATCATTACGTCGTCTATCTTTTCCATCTCCACAGCATCAGTAAGATCAGCTTTCATCATCATTTCTTTTGTCTCTACGTCTACCTTTTCTGCTACATCTGATTGTTTTTTATTATATACAACTCCTGCAATTATTATTAAAACAAGTACAAAAAGTACTAAAGGTGTACTCAAACCTGTATGTGTATTATTTTTATCATAGGTAAAGTATAACAAAATCAGATTACTTTATTTCTGCCGATTATTAGACGACATTAGAACTTTCTTATTAATACAGCCAAAATCTTCTTTATGTATGAATTTAGTCAATTAAATCTTGCTCTTTGAGCCAATCAAATACTAAATTGTCTACAGGGGAACTCTTGTCTTTATCGGCATGTACAAACCAAACTATTTTCTCTATCTACTCCACATTTTCTGGAGGTATGTTGTATTTTTTCTTAACTTTTTCTCATTTACTAAAATAAGATAATTATCTAGATCCCAATAGAATCAGTAGCAATTATTCCAAACATTACAATAATCAAAATACCTAACAAAACAGCCATGATAAGATAATCTCTCCTATTATTTCTCTCTGCTTTCTCTGCTGAGGCAAAAGTAATTAGTATCACCAAATGAAAAATAATTACAAAAAAGTAAGCTAGTGGTACTAAGTACCCAAATCTTTCAGAAAAAAAGCCGACCGCAGTATACAAAGCAAAGATAAACAAATGCTTAATAAATACATTCCAACTTTTAGCTGGTGTCGCTTGAACGACCACACTTGGATAATTAGGGGGCGGAACACTATTTTGACTTTTTTCAAAAAATTCCATGTGTGCTTGTACATTCTCAAGAGCCCATCCAGCCTGCGTTAATGCACCAACAACATTCTCATGAGAAATACCTTTTGCGATTTCAGTTTTAATATACGTAATAATTTTTTGATCAATCATTATAGAAGAATTATACTGCCTTGCGTATACATAGTCCATAATTCAAAAGTAAAGAGAGCTGTATAAATAGGCAAGGTAATTTTTTATTGAAATAATCTATGTATGCTGCCGGGCAGGGAGTATCGATCCTTACAGGATCTGTACAGGTTTTACTACCAGAGCACTTCTTGTTTGATAAATCAAACAATGTCGCCCATTCGCCTAACCGGCGAATATGGGAGAACCTCTTCGATTCCCTACGCGAGCCAAGCAGTTGGCTCGCTGTCTCGGCACAATATACGCAGTTTTAAATAACTGAAGTTATGAAAACTTCGTATTGCTGCCGGGCAGGGAATCGAACCCCGATTTACGGTACCAGAAACCGCTGTCCTACCGTTAGACGATCCGGCAAGGGATCTATATCATTGTATTTGTTCTATACTACATCATCCTTAAATAGACTGTGTTGCGGACTGCGACTCATTTCATTCGCATGCACTAGTGTTTGTATTCAATCGCAAAGCTCTTGAACAAACACTGAGCCTACCGTTACCTGCCCGTTCCGTAACGAAGTGCAGGCGGGGACGATCCGGCAAGGAATCCTCTATAACATACGTTAAAATAGCCTTTATTTCAAGGATGTTTAGTATATAATACTCCCATGAACTCAGATCTCACAAAAATCCTCTCCTTCACCGACATGATTCACAAATTCCGTGCGGTCGAAAGAGTTATACTCGTGCAAGGACAAGATCGAGATGAAAACGACAGTGAGCATTCTTATACTCTCGCAATGCTTTCGTGGTATATCAACAGTACTTATAAAGCAGGTCTAGACATAGACAAGCTTATTAAATACGCACTAGTACACGATTTAGTCGAAGTACATGCAGGCGACACCTATTTCTATCAAAAAGATCCAAAAGTGCTACAGGACAAACATGAGCGTGAAGAAAAAGCAGCCAAACAGTTAAATGAGGAGCATCCTGAATTCCCCGAACTACATGAAATGATTGCAGCATATGAAAAACGTGAAGATCAAGAGAGTAAGTTTATATACGCACTCGACAAAGTTGAACCTATGTTTAGTATCTATTTAGACAATGGACGAACATGGAATAAACTTAAGATTACTCTAGAAATGCTAATCGGCATGAAAAAAGACAAAGTAGCACTGGATCCAACAATTGAAAAGATATTCAACGACATGGTCTCACACCTAAATGACAACCACGACGAATTGTTTGATACTAAATAAACATCCACTCCACTTGTTTCTTTACGAATTCTGCGTAGTATATAAACAGAATCAATCAGCAGGAAAGTAGGTAAAAAATGAGTAAAAAAAGTAACCGCCCAAAAGAGACCTGCCCATCTTGTGGACAACAAATCCAACTAAACGGTTCAGGACTTATCAAGTCACACGCATGTAGTGCGAATGAATTGCGCCAAGGTTATAGTAAGCATTGTCCCGGATCTCTCAAAAAACCGGGAGAAAAAATGGTAATACAGTTTAACTCTCCACAACCTTTTTAATAGTCACCGTGATACAAAAAACGAGCGAGATGGAATTTCCCATCTCGTTTTTTTGTGCCCAAATATAGTAAAATATTTATATGTCCGCATCAAAAGAATTTGTTGAATATATTCTCGACTTACTTTCCCCTATTGATGATGTCACCACAGCGCGTATGTTTGGTGGTGCATTATTAAAAGTACATGGTAAACAACTCGGCGTACTCTTTGGAGAAACAGTATATTTCAAAGTAACTGACGAAACATTACAGAAACATTATGCGAGCGAAGGGTCAAAACAATTCACCTATACTCGCAAAGATAAAAAAGACCCTGTAATAATCAAAAACTGGTGGTCAGTTCCTGAATACGCAATGGATAATAGTGAAGAAATGGTGCGATTGGCAGAAGAAGTTTTGGGTCAAGAGAAGTAATCAATATAAAAAATATTAATTTACATACTAGCTTTTTCGTTACAACAAATACACATGATTTTATTAAATTTGGTACAATATAGACATTAGAGACGGAAGGGGTTTATGGGTTGAGTTAGTATGTTGACCTTTCTGTTTCAGCCTTGGCGGTTACATTTTCCGCCAAGGCCCTTTTTTTACCTCTTCTTATTCCTCGCAATCGCTGCTTTTATAAAGGCCGTAAACAATGGATGCGGACGGAAAGGTCTCGCTTGGAATTCTGGATGGAATTGAGTGCCTAACATAAACGGATGTTCCTTTTTAGAAATCTCTGCTATCTCCATTAGTTTCTTGTCTGGAGATGTTCCAGAGAACACCAACCCTGCTTCTTCTAATTTCTCAATATATTCTGGATTTACTTCGAAACGATGGCGATGTCTCTCGCTTATCTTTTTCTCGCCGTATGATTTCTGCGCAATCGTACCTTCTTTCAAAACACACGGATAAGCACCTAAACGCATTGTTCCTCCATAGTCCCCATCTTCCATCAATTGTTTCTGCTCTGGCATGATGTCGATAATAGGATGTTTTGCGTCTGGTTTTATCTCCACAGTATGTGCATCCTTTAACTTCAAAACATTCCGTGCGTATTCAATAACAAGCAATTGCATACCGTAACACAGTCCAAAATATGGAATCTGATTCTCGCGTGCATATTTGATAACCGCTAGCTTCCCTTCTATTCCTGTCTCACCAAATCCTCCCGGGACCAGAATGCCATCATATTTCTTCAGAGTGGCCAGCTTCTTTTTATCTTTTTCAAACTGCGCTGACCCAATATAATCAATTTGTACTTTACGATTCTGACTAAAAGCAGAAAACTTGATTGCTTCAAGAATTGAAATATACACATCTGAAAGGACAAAATTCCCTGAATCAAAATACTTACCAACAACAGCAATAGTTACCCCATTCTTTGAACGCTTAGATTTATCAACCAAATTCTTCCACTTTGTCATATTAGATGGTGGACATTTCTCGATATTCAAAACATCACACAGTATTTTCCCTAATCCATCTTTTTCAAAATTAAGAGGAACATCGTAAATACTCTCTACATCTGGAGCAGAAACAACATGATCTGTTTTTATATTACAAAAAGTGGCAATCTTTTCTTTACGTTTTTTATCAAGAGCAACCTCACTACGGGCAATAATGATATCTGCCTGAACACCCACACTGTTTAATGTGCGCGCTGCATACTGTGTTGGTTTTGTCTTCATCTCCCCCACTTTTGCTGGTATTGGCAAATATGACACCATCACAAAAGCAACATCATCAGGATGCTTTGTCTTCATCATTCGAGCTGCCTCAAGGAAAATAATGTTCTGATATTCACCGATAGTCCCCCCAACCTCTACAATTGTCACATCTGCATCAGCGACCTTTGCAGCTCGCTCAATGCGACGAATTACCTCAAGAGGTATATCTGGGACAACCTCCACGTTCTTGCCCTTATACTCGAGGTTTCGCTCTTTGCGAATGACTTCTTGGTAGATTCTACCGGTGGTCATATAGTTGGTTTTAGAAAGATCTACATCAAGAAATCGCTCATAGTTTCCCATATCTTGATCACACTCATCTCCATCTTTTAAAACAAACACCTCACCGTGTTCGGTGGGGTTCATAGTTCCTGCATCAACGTTTATATATGGATCAATTTTAAGTGCTGTGACACTAAAACCTTTCGCTTTTAAAATAGTACCTAGAGATGACGCTGCGACGCCTTTTCCGACGCCTGACATAACACCTCCTACAACAAATATATACTTACGTTCTTTTTTCATTTATATGGTGATTCTTGCCTACCACTATACCTTAAGATATCGTCTCACTGCAAGGTAACTTGAGACGGAACCGAGTGCTATACCTGAAACCATAATAATCAGGAATATTTCGCCAAAATTACTTACGTAATAATTAAAGACGTTAACATCTATAAACAACCTAGCACTTTTGGGACCAAGCCAATAGGTTAGAGGATACAAAATAACAAGAGTTAAAATACCTGCTACAAATCCATACATAATACCGCTCACAACAAATGGCCCACGTACATACGAATTACTTGCACCAACCAATTGCATAACTGATATTTCCTCACGTGATATGTATATAGCCAATCTAATAGTATTAAACGTAATCAAAACAGACATAACAAGAAAGATAGCGGAAACAATAAGTCCAAGAATTTCTATTGTATCTATGATATGAGATAGTCTATCAATAACTATTTTTGTCTCGGCATACGTGACGCTCTCAATAATAACAGTGTCATTCTGCGCTATAGCACTATTGGATTCTAGAAATGTCGCAATTCCTTCGTATTGAGATGGGTCTTGCGCTCGAATATTAAATCGCCCGCCAAATGGATTGTCATCGAGCAAATCAAGTGCTTGTATTTTGGTCTCATCGTCCTTGAACTTTTCTCTAAAAGCTAATTCTGCTTGGTCGCGTGTTACATATTCAACCGTAAGAACTTCTGGGAGAGTCTCAAGGGCTGAACGCAAAGCAAAAATATCGGGCGTAGGAGCATCGGGTAAAAAATATACATTAATATCTACTTTTTCCTTGATTTGGTTCAAGGTTGTATTAAGAAATGTATTTGTAAATATAAGCCCTGCAATCACAAGAAGTGTTGTTGTCATTACCAAAACACTTGCAAGGGACACAAATCCACTTCTCCAAAAATTTACAAACCCCGATTTTATTATTCTCTGTGCAGTAAGCCAATTCATAATTATAAAATATATTTTCCTTGTGGATCATCACGGATAATACGTCCACGATCCATAGTAATAACCCGCTGCTTCAGTGAATCAATAACACCCTTGTTATGTGTAGTAAGAATCACAGTAGTTCCTAAATCATTGATTTTCTTAAAAATCTGCACTATTTCGTATGTATTGATTGGGTCCAAGTTCCCTGTTGGCTCATCTGCAATAATAATATCTGGTTGATTAACAATCGCCCGAGCAATCGCAACACGCTGTCTTTCTCCACCAGAAAGTTCACCGGGGAAATTCCACATCTTGTCTCCAAGATCAACAAGTTCTAAGACATGTGGTACATCTGATTCTATATCCTCTTCACTCCGTCCTGACACCTCCATTGCAAAAGCTATATTCTCGTACACGGTTTTGTTTGGGAGCAAACGAAAATCCTGAAAAACAGTACCGACGCGCTGTCGGAACTTGTTCATTTCATCGCGGCCTAACTTGTGTATATTAAGAGACTCAAAAAAAACCTCCCCTTCACTGGGCTTCTCTTCGGCCAAAATCATTTTTAAGAGTGTTGTTTTACCAGCACCAGAGTGTCCAACAATAGAGACAAACTCTTTTGGTTCTATGGAAAAACTTATGTCCTCGATTGCTACCGAGTCATCTGCATACTTTTTTGAAACTTTATCGAAATACAACATATCGTTTTATATATCTATTCTACCAAATTTTTCTCCGCAGTAATAAATTCCTCAAGATCACCGTCAAATATACGTGTCACATCGTGAACTTCAACATCTGTTCTATGGTCTTTTACCATCTTATATGGATGAGTTACATAGGAACGTATCTGACTCCCCCATTCTATCTGTGTCGTAGAACTAATTGAAAGTCCCTTCTTTTCTTTCTTTCTTTGCTCTTCTTCAAACGTATATATCTTACCACGAAGTATCTCCATAGCTTTATCTTTATTTTGCATTTGACTTCTCTCTGAATCTGCGTGAACAGAGATATTTGTGGGTATATGCACTATACGCACAGCTGTTTCTCTTTTGTTTACATTCTGTCCACCAGGACCTCCTGATTTTGAAAGCTCAATATTAAGATCCTCACTGCGAAGCTCTACCGCTCCTGTCTTAGGCAATTGCGGTATTACCTCTACCATAGAAAACGATGTATGACGTTTTTTATTGGCATTAAAAGGTGAGATACGAACAAGTCGATGTACACCTGATTCGTTCTTTAATTTACCGTACACCCCTTTCCCGGTAATCTCGATAGTAATATTACGGAATCCACCCTGAGTATTTTCATTCTTGTGGATTAATGACGCACTCCATCCTTGCTTGTCTATATATTTGTTATACATTTCAAAAAGGATCCGAGAAAAATCTTCTGCGTCGTCTCCGCCTGCACCAGCAAATATAGTCATAACGGCATTACCTGCGTCATAACCCTTCTTGCCAGCAATCTCTTGTTTTAGATCATTGAGGCGCTTCATGTACTCTTGTGCGCGCACTTTGTCCTCCCAAAAATGAGGATCTGTCATTGTTTTTTCTATGTCTTTTATTTCTTCTGACGGAGTCTTTTCCTCTTTCATAAGGGTCAGTATAGCATGAGGACTTATTCCGCTTGTATAAATACTGACATGTGCCTTCTAATTAAAGTAGCAATCGCTACAATACAACTCAAGGCAAGAATCAACGGTAATATAATTAAAAAGGGAAACAAAACCATACATCCAGCCCCACCGTCACACGCCCAATATAAAAATACAAACACTAGAAATACCAATAGATTTACAACGGAAGATGCAGCAAAGAATCTTTCACTCAAAATATATTTTGGTGATCGATACGTCTTAAGGTGTGTATATGAAAGAAATCCCATTATTAATGTAAGCACAACTGCAATAATCCACCTCTCTGGTGTAGCTAAACCACCCCCATAATTTATGTACACATGTAAGACATACGGGAGTGGCCAGATAGCGGCAAGCAAGTACAAAACAAAAAATATCTTATGCATTATATTCATATGAATATTATTTCATATTTCAAAATATTTATAAAGATGATTGTTATAGGCCTCCTTATTTCTTTGTGCTTCATTTCTGAAATAATTATTTTCAGATTCTATT
>NVTD01000034.1 GCA_002401445.1 Candidatus Wolfebacteria bacterium
ATTATTGCTGAAGCCGGTGTTAATCATAACGGCAGCATTCAAATAGCCAGGAAACTCATTGATGTTGCTTCGGATGCGGGCGCTGACTATGTGTTAAATTACCGCAAAGAAAATATTATAGAAAGTATTCATGGGATCACTGATCATCAAGGAATCGATCATATTATTGAAGTTGATTTCGGTAAGAACTTGACGGAAAATAAAGAAGTGCTCAAATTAAACGGGAGTATCTCAGCTTATGCGTCAGAAGGTGAGCCAAATCCACAATTACCTTTTTATCATCTTTTATTGCCAACGTCCATTTGGGAAACTTCCCCAATAGTCTTTTTACTTCTTTATCACAAGAAGGAAAAATTCCTTGTATGATTACTATGTCTGATACTTTGCCATTTTTTTCAACTATAAAGCTGGCATACACTGTTCCTTCTTTTTTACTTTCAACAGCATCTCTAGGATACTGAATGTTTTTCTCCATCCATTCAAACATTGCTGGTTCTCCACCTGGAAATGTAGAAACAACATCAACCTGTTCATGATGATAAACAATTTCCCCTCTTGTACTGTGAAAAATTGTATAATCAGAGTTAACTGGTTCAGGAACTTGTTTTAATACACTACAAGAACAAAGCGCTAATGCTAGGATGAGTGTTATGTATTTCATCTCTTAATTTTTACTCACATTTACCATTAAACAACTGTTCCATCTTATGCACTTTAACCTTTTTCATGGATGCGATAACCTCCATTGTTTTACTGCACGAACCAAAATACTGTTGAATCAATTTCTTTGCATTTCCGTTTTTTAAATACTCTACAAACTTATCGCCTTTAAACAGGTAATACTTAAAGTTATTCGTAACCGCAGCACCATACATCCCTCCACCTGAAGCAGATACTATGCGATGATAGCAGATTGAGTTAGTTCCATCCGAAAGCAGAACCTTCATAAAGTCTCTATCTTTCTTTTTAGGTTTCTCTGGTGTTAACAGGTGAACTTGATAATCAAACCCATCGTGGCGTAGCTTCTTGCTAGATGCTGTATTGAAGTTATACGTCCTTTTCTTAGCTGTTTTTAGCTTGACTGAGCTACTCTTCCCTTTTTTGTAGGCTCCCATTGTTATGTCTCCAAACAGGGTGTCTCCGTTAGACTTAATTACGTAGTCTTGGGAGAAGCATGTTGATGCTAAGAGGAGTAGGATGGTTGTGATTATTGTTTTCATTTGTATGGTTCTAAATTCTATTGCTTGTGTGGTTTGATAGTGTGTCGTAGTTGCAAACTACGCCGAGGCTGAGGTGTCTCCGTTAGACTTTATTACGTAGTCTTGGCACAGGCAGGTTGATGCTAGGAGGAGTAGGATGGCTGTTGTTAGGGGTTTCATTTGTATGGTTCTAAATTCTATTGCTTGTGTGGTTTGATAGTGCGACGTAGTTGCAAACTAAGCCGAGTGTGGGGCGATGCCCCTCTTCCTTTTATTTCATTTATTAGTTGGCTCACTCTTACCGTAGACTAATTAAAAACTAACTCTATTCCTTTTTTTAAGACAACTAAATTACTTATGTCTTTCGCTTCTAAAATATTTATAAGTCTTTTTGAAAAAAACATGGATACAGCTCCCTGAACATCCAGAATATCCTTCGTTAAATAGCTTTTAGGTAAAGATATTTTATCAAAAGACTTAAACTTTACGGTGTCATATAACCTCTTATAATCTTCGTAAGAATTTAGGCTAAAGTATGTTTTCTGCTCATATAACTTCTCCTTATCCGCATACACCAATGAATTAGAAAAATCAATCTCAGTTCCTGGAACTATCGGAACAAACATTAAATAATAATTGATTTTTGCACCTTTAATTTCAAACGGGAACAAACAGTACTCTTCATTGGATACTTTTATTTCGCGTAAACACTCGACAAACCTTTCACTGACAATATATTTAAACCCAAACATAAACGGAGTGAACACCATTAAATCAGTTAACCTGTCCTTTTTCGTCAAAACACCCTTAATCCCTTTCAAATCTAGCCCAGGCACAGTGTGCTGATTAGATAGAAAATAATTGGCATTCATCATTAAAAGCAAGGAGTTAATTAGCTCATAATTTTCTTTACTTTCCAGCTGTTTTTCATTGACTTCTAATTGATAAACACCGTTCTTGACAACGTCTGCAGAATGTCTTATTTGATTATGCATGATTTAACTTTTATAAATGTCTAAAATACTCATTAATTGTTTTCTTACTGTTATATGCATCTCGAAGTAATATTCTTAATTCAAGTTGAAGCTCTAACAAGGACTCGGCATTGATGTTTCCATCAAGACCCAATTGAGTGATTTTTTCACCCACGACTCTATTGTATTGTGGATGATTACCATGAAATGGTGTCGGTAAATTTTTCAAATTATATCTACCATTTAACTCCATAAAAGGGGCAAGTGCCTTTTTAAATTTCTTAAAAACCGCCTTTGGAATAATGTGATGCGAGTTCCATCTAAACAACTTGGGCAATTGTTTCATGGCTTGTTTAAGCATACCTTTTGTCATGGGCCCTCCTTCAATCCACTCAAATACAATTCCTGGCCCACCCGATCCCATTGGTGCCGTTGGGTCTGAAGCTATATTTGGATAAGGTTTTGTAAACAACATATTGTAAACATTTGTGTATGTATAGCCATCATAACTTTTATGGTCATTGTAAAACTCCCTATATGCTAATAGTATATCATAAGACATGACACCTTTAATCACATCGTCATCACTTCCTTCATTCAATTCATTCGCAAAAAACTGCGCTTCCTCAAAATCAGTGTCACTAAGTGTAACTGTTTCACCTAGTCCATCATTAATTGATACTTGTTGACCAGAACTATTCTTATAAATAGTTGGCTTAGGCATACTCTGCTCTCCTGCGCTAACCCCAATCATTCCATGAACAATATTGGCTGTTGGTGGACCTGCATTAGCATCCGCAGTGGACGGAGTAGATTTACCTGCTAGATGCTGCGATAAAAACGAAGTGGCTTGGGAACGCGTACCTTCGCCGCCGCCGCCATCCGTCGCAGCTCCCATCACATCAGTAAGCGCCACAGGACTATTATCCATACTAACATAAGGACTCTGCCAAGGCATTGTAATAACATCAGGACTCATCCACCTACCAAGCTGCGTATTTAACAGTCTAAAGTGCGTAGTATAAGCCTCTCCATTCATGTACTCATTCTCTTTCTCACTTCCTTGATAACCATAACGATACAACCCTGCACAATTTTTTGAACTGATATTCAAATCCCTGTGCACAACTTTCAACGTCGGTTCTTCCTGCCGATATACAAGTTTTAGACAACCCATTTAAGACCTGAAAAGTACTATTTTGACATCAGGTTTTTTTATTTTCATTAGATATTTTTCAATTGAAGGTTTCTAATGAAAAGAAAATAATCTACGTTTTTTTGTGTGATGAAGCTTTGACCTGTGCGCGGGCTAGTGCGGATTCATCATTCAAAAAAATGATCCAAACGAACTGCTGTTGTTAAATCAAGGAGTTTAAGTTTGCTTCGTGCGGAAGTTAAGCCACCTGCCTTGCGAGCCGACTGCGAGTGGAGCAAGGGTGCTGTAAATTAAGCCATGTAAGGGCGATTTACAGCTATGTTTACACAAGGCTAACCGCTTTAATAGCGAGAGCGAAGCGGAGGCAAAACAAATAAATCAGCTGAAGCCCGTAGTGACCCCGCAGGCGAGCCTAACATGGCCAGTGGTTGGATTTTTTGCGGATTTCTGTAGCGTAGCGAAAGGAAGCGGCTAAAAAGACAAAAGAACTGGCGTGACGACAGATTGAGGAGCGCAATAAAAGTGACAAACTGCTGAGAGAAACGAAGCACCCGAAGGGATTTACAGCTCTTTTTTATGCCTTTGAAAACAAATATTTCATAAAAATGTGCTGTAAAGGTTTGGCGATTTTATTGCTGACAATTGATGGCGGAACACCTTATTTCCTGCTTTTGGTGAAGTGATAACGGAAACAAAATATTTAATGGAGCTTGCGAACTGCATTTTCCTTTATTTGTTGGATTTAAAACCTATTGATTCCCTTGGAGCTTCCTGGTCTTTGATAAATTGTTTCAGGTAATTGAATATCAGCTCTATTTTCTCATCTTGTCCCGATATTTTTTTTCGGATTTCCTCCATTTCCAGTAACAAGTCTTTGTGAGTTAAAAGCAGTTTCCTCATTTTTGTAAATAAGCGTATGATTTGGATATTTACCGCTATGGCTCTTTCACTATTCAGTACACTCGATAACTGAGCAACTCCCTGCTCTGTAAAGACATAAGGAGCATATCGTAAACCCATTTTATCCGAAGAATTGGAGGTGACAAATTGACTCCTCCACTCTTTAAACTCATCATCATTTAACTGGAACATAAAATCTTCAGGGAATCGCTCTATGTTTCTTCTTACTTGCCTTTTTAAGTATTTAGTTTCTACCCCGTACAACTCGGCTAAATCTCTATCAATCATCACTTTTTCACCCCTAATCTCATAGATTTTGCTCATGACGACCTCTTGTGATATTACTATTTCTCCACTCATTATTTTCGTATTTGGCTTACAAAACTACGCTTTCATATTGGTATCGCAATTTGCGACATCAAGATTTTAACTTACTGCAAGGGATGATGTTTTAAGATCTGATTATTGTATTAGCTTGTAATAGTAGCCTTTGTTTTTATGGCCCGTTCGCTCTAATAATCCACCCTGATAAAGATCATTTAATACCCGGTGCATTTGGGTTGGCTTGTAGCCCGTTATCTGTATGGCTTGTTTTCTTGTGAAAAAAGACAAATTATTCTCTTTCAGTTTTAAATAACTGTAAAATGACCCTTCACTCAATAAACTTAAAGGACTTAGTTTTCCTTGTAAAAGACCTAATGTTGCTGTAATATCTTCTTTCGTACTTTCGTAATAATTCTTCTTTAACTCGATTCTATTGTGGCGATAAAGCAAGGTTAAACGCTTTACTAACTGCATGATCAAAGGCAAATAGGGTTGTTGGGCTTCGCTTAATTCTATCTTTATATAATCTTCATAAGGATTCAAAATTTCATAATCAGGTAATACATCTGATAATAGCTTTTCTATTAACTGTATTTGGTGACTCTGTTTTTCGGCCTGTCTAACCATTTGCTTGAACTCCATTTTTCACCCCCCCATTAGGTATTTCCCCGGGTCAAGGGTCGCTACTAGCTAACTGATTGATTTACTTTGTTTTGAGCGACCCATTAACCGACCCATCAAAATGGGTCGCTACTCTTTTAAAGTTTATCTAATTGCTTATTTAAATCACTCTTAATTCTATTTCTTAGCGCTTCCATATTGTCCCAGTAACCTATTTTGTAATGAAAAGTATTTCTCGTACTCACGTAAGTTTTTACAATGTATTCCAGCTCTAAAAGGTTGTTAATATGACGTTGCATTTGGGTTTTACTAATTCTAAACTGTTGGCGGATTTCTCTTTGTTCAAACTCATATTCTTTGCCTTTGCTCAATACATATTTCTTTAGTTTTTCATAAAAGTCACGAAGTGAC
>NVTD01000035.1 GCA_002401445.1 Candidatus Wolfebacteria bacterium
TTTGCCTTCGGGAATACCCTCTAGTTTCCCCTGTAAGTTGGGTAAACTGATGGGTTTAACCATATCACCATCACGCACAGGTTTCACTGCATCTGGCATCAAAAAAGACATGCCAACCATCACCACAACAACCAGTCCTAATGCTATTATTGTACGTTTATTCATTATATTTTCCACTAACAAGTACCTATATTTTCAATCTACAATTTCAATTTATAAATTTAATATTTTTTTACCATTTATACATCCACAACTTTTTGTATTATTATTCTTTAAATGAGCCGCTATGACTATTGTTATTTTACTACAATCACACTTACATTTCCATAACACATTTTTCCATTTATCTTTACCATATTGTTCAATAACTGTTAACATATTAAATTTCCTACCAACTAAATCCAATATTCTGAAACAACCACAACTCTTTGTGCCACCATTTCTTAAACGAGTACCAATAACTATTTTTCATTCCCGCAATCACATTTACACCTCCAATAAGTTTTATTATTTTTCCTTTCAAAAAATTCAATAACTAACAATCTATTAAATTTTTGTCCCGTTAAGTCTATTATTCTAGTCCCTGGTATTGTTTTTATTTCTATGGTATCTTTCATTATTCTTTTTATTTATTGTCCCAGATATAGGTCTAAAACCACTGTCTTTAGACAGTCATAATGGTCATTGGACTTCCAGTCCAATTCCATTACAACCTACGGAATTTGTTCCGTAGTATTTGAGTTTCTTTTCCAATCAAGTTTAGTACCTTTGTCGTTATTATCTTGCCAAGTTAGTGGTTGAAGATTTGTCCAATGAAAACATATCTTTTGGTGTTCTGGATTGGTTAAGTCAAACAATGCACATGGGATGATATGATCAATTACCCAATAGGTTCCATAATTATCATCTTTCATTTCATTATAATAACCATTTCTTAAATATTTTACCAAAAATTCTATTGTACAGTCAGTTAATTCCATAGTTGTCTTGTCTTTTGGGTTTCCATTAAATATCTTAGTAAGTCTACCTCTTAAATTACCAAGAATTTTATATCCCAAATCATTTTCTCTTCTTTGTTTATTATAAGTATTTTCATAACTCCGAACATGTTCTTTATTATCTTTTTTCCATTGTTTAGTATAATTTTTTCTATATTCCTTATTTTCTTCTTCCCATATCTTACTTTTTAATAATATATTTTCTTTATTATTTTCATAATATTGTTTAATATATTCCTTTATTTTTTCTGGATTGTTTTCTCTCCATTTTTCACATGATATTCTTTTACAGTCTTTACATTGACATAAATATTCTCCTGGTTTTCTACTATTTTTTACAAACTCTTCTATTAGTTTTACTTCATTACAATGATTATCACCTCTTCCTGAACATCGTTTCATACCTTCTGGTAATATTTCTTTTTCCTTCTTGGGTTCTTTCCTTTGTTTATTTGCACAATCTTTACATTGGTTTTTTCCTTCATAAAATTCATTAATATCTCTTTCTTTATTACAATGTATTCTTCCTTTTTTACATATTTTTGTTTTCATATTTTATATTAAATTAAAAAACCTTCCTTATAACCATTGAACTCTAGCCGTTAATGAATAGTCATTTGGAAAGATGGTTACAGAAAGGTTTTATGTGTTATTTCTACTAATCATTTTCTATCTAAAGTTCACTATATAAATAGTCTCTAAGTATCGAAAAGACTCTTTTTTATGAAGTATTTTTAAGTTTTATTTGACATTTTAAATTATATTTTGTATCTTTGTAAAATATTAATTAAATTATGAAAATAACAAAATATACAAGAAATTGTCCTAGTTGTCATAAAGAAATGACATATAGTGGTAAAAGTGAATTAAAGAGAGCGGAAAAAAATAATACCATATGTAAATTATGTAATAATAAAATTACTGTCAAAAATAGAGAACAAAAATATTTTAAAACAATCGATGATTCATTATTAACTTTAATTAGAGAAGGAAATATAAATAAAAAGGAGATAATCCTATATCATTGTAATAAAACAAAAAAAGTATATGCTAAAAATTCAAACTATAAAGGTTATAGATTAATATCAGGGAAAATTTTAAAAAATAGTACAACTGGATTAGTATACAGATATAATGATCTTAGAATCACTGAAAAGGATATAGATATTATAATAAACAAAAAGAAAAATGATTCTCCGGGATGGGTAAAAATATCTTATGATTGGACTGGTGATGGATTAAAAAACTATATTAAGAAGGAATATACAAATAAAAAAATACCAACATTTACGGAACTATTAACATTTGATAATGAAACTCCTGAAATATCTATTCGTCGATATTACGATAGAAATGGTGGTAAAAAAGAATATTATAGAATAGTAGATAAAATAGGGGGAAAAATTGAGGATACAATATATTTGAATATGGAATACAAATTACATCATCCAGAGGAAAAATCCTTTAAATCTCTCCCAGAATTTATCATATTTTGTTTTTTTCATCATAATAAAAAGAAAATATTATATGAACCAATAAAACTTTACAGTGGAGGGAAATATTGTGTTCCAGACTTTTTGTCAACAGACTTTAATACGATGATAAGAATAAAAAGTATTGATGAAAGGTATGAAACTAATTATATTAAAAATTATAATAAAAGAGATAAAAAAAGATTAAAGATAATAAACACGAAGAAAAATAGAAAAATAGAAAAATTTTAAAATCTTTAGGTATTACTGAAATTTGGGATGTAAATGTCTCTACTACAAATCAAATAAATGATATTCAGAAAAAATTATCAGAGAAATTCAATACTGAGTTTGAAATTCCAGATATGGGTTTTTATTATAAAAATTATACAATATTTGGAGATAGGATAATAGAAAGAATGGAATACATTACAAAAAAATATGTTTCTGGTGAGTGGGACACAACTTATTTAAGTAAAAACCATAATTTACTATATAGAAAAATTAATAGTCTATATGGGTCATTGTTTAAGTTTTGTGAATCTTTCATGTCATTTAGTAGACTATGTCATATTAAAGGTAAAATTCCAACAGACCATTTTAAAGACATTAATAATTGTAATAAGTGGTTATTATTTATTAAAAATAAATATGATACTTCAATTATCTCTATTCATTATTCACAAAAAAATTCTATCAAAAAGGAGTTTAATATATTAGTAAAAATTTTTAATATTTGGGGGGTAGATGAATTTAAGACCGGTGGGTGTTTTCATGGATATATCAAATATTATGAAAAATTAAAAAAGGGAGAGATGGTTACAAACAATGAAAAACCAGTTGATCAGTATGAATTTGATGGAAAACTTATAAAAAAGTGGAGTAGTAGGAAGGCCGCATCTGAAGTCTGTGGAGTTGGTGAATCTGACATTTCTATGTGTTGTAATGGAATAATCATGACTTCTGGTGGTTTTATATGGAAAAATGATGGGGATGAATTGATTTTAAGTGACCATGAGAACAAAATGAAAAAGGATGTAACAGTATCTCAATATAATAAAGAATCAATGTTTCTTTATAAAAATGATAAATTAATAGGAACCTTTAAATCATTTACAGAAATTGGTATAGAAACTGGAATAGATCGATCTACCATTGCGAAAAAATTTAATAAATCTGAAACTCTTAAAAGGAGAAATGGGGATATTTTTATTATTACTCCTGATAATAGTTCAAAATTTTTAATAAATACCTATAAAAACCCTAAAGAGGCATCTGAAAAAACTGGAGTTTGTATTACTAGTATAAGAAAATGTTGTATTAATCAACAAGAAACTGCTGGTGACTTTAGATGGGAATATTCTAATTAATTTAAAATTTTAACTTAGAAACTTAATTTTGGATAATTAATATCCCATCTTCCTACCATTAATATTCATTTCTTCTTGTTCTTCATCGTCTCCTGTATCGAATAGGGATGATTTTATAAGGTCGGAATCATAGTTCTTTATTTCATCTTGACTAACTGTAAGGTCTTCTTGTGGTTGTTGTTCAGATTCCTGGTCATCTAAATTCCAGTAATCCCCTAAAGAAACATTATATGGATAACTTTTTGTACTAACCATGTCAAGTTGTTCTTCATATGTTGGTGGTTTCATAGACTCAATATCTTGTCCTATTTTTTGTACTTGTTGTGATAATTGATCTACATTACCAATTTTACTTGCCATATCTTGTATGGTTGCCATCATAGATGCTTGTTGTGTGAGTACTTTTTTAGAATAATCTTCCACAGACTCTACTTCCTTCTCTACCGATTGGATGTCCGATTTTGAAACTTCTGGTTCTTGTGCTGGTTCAGGATCTGGAGTTGGTTCTGGTGCCCCTCCTGTAATACTATCATCTGTCGTAGGTTGTACATCCATTTCAGGTGCCTCTTCATCTCCAATATCTGGAAGACCTCCTGGTTCTCCCCCTAAGTCGGGAATCCCTTCCTCTCCAGAGATATCTGGAATTTCTCCTTCAGGTTCTGGAACATCTGATTGTGGCATTGGTCCACCTTGTGATGGTAATTTATCTTTATCACCTTTACGTGGTGGTACCGCTTCATCTACTCTATAACCGTCAACATATTCGTGACTTGATGGGTATCCATTCTTATCTATCTGTTCAACCTCATCATATGACATTTCACCTATATAACCGTAACCCTCATTCATTTTAGGTGGGTTCTTAAGGTCCCAGTTCGAAATAAACAATATTCGGTCTATGGACTCTTGGAGTTTGTCTTTCATTTACTTTTTCTTCTTAGAATCGTAGTCTTTATCATAATCCTTATCTCCTTTTTTCTTTTTAGAGTCTCCCTCTTCCTTTAATTTATTCTTTTTATCTTCATACTCTTTATCCATCTTTTTCTTATTAGATTTATAATCTTCATCTAATTTTTTCTTCTTAGAATCGTAATCATAGTCTTCATCTTCTTGTATCCCTTTATCTGGTTGTATTCCTGATGATGTTTTACCAAAACTCTTATGAATTTCTTTATCTTCAGAAATATCTTCTGTTTCAGTTACATCACTCTCGGTAACATCTTCACCTTCTTTAATTATTAGTTTTTCAGGATCTATTTCTACAAACCCCTTACATTCGTAATTATAATTGGTGAGAAATTTCATTCTCTCCACTGTTTCATTTATTGATTTATCATCCTGTTTAACAGGAGTTTCTTCTGGTGATTTAGTAGTTCTTTGTTCAAGTAATACGTTTACCTTATCCATGTTTTTTAGTTTATCTATTTTTCTCATAATAATTTAATTTAGTCTGACAGTAACTGTTTACCATCCTTATTTATGTACACTTTTTCAATACGTTCTATAATCCCGCTTCTAGATTTCATTTTGCACTCTTCAGTAGTACAATTTTCATCGTTTTTTGAAGTATTCGATTCTTTTAAGAAATCATCAACTGTTGTTTTAAGTTTTTTATCTTCCAT
>NVTD01000036.1 GCA_002401445.1 Candidatus Wolfebacteria bacterium
GGTTTCAATGTCGAAGATTAAGGTCATCGAAGTTGATAATAAGGAAACAAGATGTTGATTTCACGGTAGGTTCCGTCTGCTGCTTTTAGTTGCATATTGTAACCTCCCCCTCAAAGTTCTCAAATTCGTCCATCGCCCACGTTGAACTCCAATGTCCAATAGCATAAAAAGGGGTGGGATTATGCAGGACAATTCCTTTTCCTTCATATTGCATTAAGATCACCAGGCCCTCACAGTCACCTGTGTTTATCATGAGTTTTGGATACTTTCTAGTAGTTTTCGTTTTGTTTACTTTTGAATTCATTAGTAGTCGTTGTTTTCAAATGGGGTCTCCTCAAGTAACATCCCCGTTTTCGTGTTGTATCGAAGAGGGATCGTTATGCCTGCTCCTTTGCCGGTATTTCGATCTTTGAGTATCCTCAAGGTAGAGCTCTGTCTCTCTTCAAGGGTCTCCGCTTGTTGGTTCCTCTCAATGCCTATCATGAAGTTACTCCACATCATGATGCTCCTGGACCCTCTGAAGTGCTTAGCCATAACCCTCCCGCCCTCTTCATGTGCTTTACCCTCAGGTGTCGAGAGGTGACTCACAAAGAAGAGAGAGATATTGAGTTGGTGAACAAGTGAACCGAAGTCAGCCATGAGGGCATCCAAGGCTCGCCTTTCGTCCTGCTCATGACTTACGAGGGCCGTTAGGTGATCCAGGTAGACATCCCTTATCCCCAATCCAAGAGCCATGTGTCGAATTGTGTTCTTAATTGTTTCACTACCCTTGGAACCCACATGATCATAAAGATAGATGCGGTCCCTAAGCTTCTCAAGGCCCTCATCCAGCTCCTTCTGTTCCCATTCGCCCTCGGGGTCACAGAAGGGTTTATTCTGTAGTTTTCCTGCGAGTCTCCGGGCTGTCTCTGTGTCGGGCTGCTCGAGGTATATAACACCAACGGGTTCCGGGTAAGTGGTGATGCTGTGGGCGATGCATTGGGTGAAGATATCCGTTTTACCACTGCCAACTCCTCCACCGAGAGCAATGAGTTCTTTCCTACGGGTTCCGAATATCGCTTTCGTAAGGCTGGGGAAGGCTGTCGACCTTCCCTCTTCAAGGGGTCTCTTAGCTGCCTCGATGACTTCGTTAATGCTGATGATCCCATCGGGACGGTATGGGGCGCTTTGCCACAGACTAGCCGTGACCGAACCGCCATCACCTTTAACAAGCATTTCGTTAGCATCCTTGCCACTGAGAGACGTAATGAATGCCTTCCCCGGAGAAAGGATCTTAGCACATTCAATGGCAGCCTTCCGTCCCGGTTCGTCACTGTCGAAGCACAAGATGACCTCCTCGAATTCTTCAAGCCACTCGATGTTTTCCTTAATGTCATTCTGAGAGCCTCCTGCTCCATTCTTCAGAGACACGACTGGCCACTTGAGGCCATTGAGTTGCGCGACTGTAAGGCAGTCGATGGCTCCCTCTGTGATGACAACTCGCTTTCCCGGTTTCCACAAGTGCTGTCCGAAGAGGGTGGCACTCTTAGGAGCGCCAAGCCACTTGAACTTTTTGTCAGAATCCCGTGTCTTCTGAGCCACGAGTATACCTCCGGTGAAATATTGTTCAACCTGAAGGATTCGACCGCTGTCAGATGATATTCCGTAGGCGAACTTCCTGCAAGTATCTTCGGTGATTCGGCGGGCTTTGAGTGACTGGAAGTCAACCTCGAGCATAGCTTTTCGATCCGCTCGTTTTGCATCAGTAGACTGTTGTATTGAGTTGAGTTGATTTCCCATAGATTGATCAGCTTTTGCATTCTTATGAGACTTACAGCCAAAGCAATAAGAGTGCCCGTCAGAGTAGACGCCAAGATTATCACGAGACCCGCAATCAGGGCAGGATGTGTGATGAAGTATATCAGAGTCCGGATAGTCAACTCGTCGAACTTTGCGAGTTCCGATAGAATTACGGGTTCCATTCATCAGCCTTTCAGTTCGAGACCCATACGGTTGCTTTTCGGTTGGCCTTAGTGAGCCGAGTTCCACTTGATATTGCGAGTCCCATCTGGACTAACTCATTGCGGCGAGGGCGGGCGGTGCTTGGATCAAGGTCCAATGCGTAACTGACCTCCTCATCGGTGGCTCCAGTGGCTCCCCGTGACTTCAGGAACATCAGGACCTTCTGTCGACCGGTCTGCCTTGAGTTGCGGATTGCATAATTATTGCGGCGTGCTTGGTTGCTGTTTGTTGTCATGGTTTTATCCTTTTTGCTTCTTGTTGTAAATCTATAATCCAACTGTTTGGTATTACTTTCTGGCAACAGAGGATACCTTGTTTCTCGCACCAGGCTTTATAACTGGTTTTCGAGTTCTTATGAATTTTCTTAGTGAAATCACCAAAGAACATCCGAAGGTCAATCTCAGGATGTTCTTCTCTTACTTTGCGGATCTTAGTTCGATCTGGAGAGTCAAAAAATCCTTTGACCTCGATTACAATATTTCCAACCCTAAAGTCAGGCAGATAGTTTTTAAGTAAAGTATACGAAAGTTTAGTCTTCTCATACTCAAGTCCGTCCACTGAGGCCATCATGACTGCGGCCTTGGCCTCAAGACGAGAGCGGTATTTCCCTGTCTTGAGGCCACGTTTGTGCCACATTAGAAGTCGACTTTATCTAAGGCAACTTCAGCCACTTCAGGTGACTCAGTGCTATCAACCTCAAAGCCATCCTCATTTTCAAACCCGAAGTCTGTGGAGAAGGTCTTAAGGTCAAGCACCTGGACAGCTCTGAGGCGAAGAGTGACCCCAAGCCCTAAAGTCGGCGTGAAGTAGATACTAGGCTCGACGTTGATCTTGATCAAACTGCCACCTCCAACCACGTCAGTCATCGGATTCCTTTTAGCATCTACGATATGGATCCTCATATCTTTAGGGCCATTAGAGGTCTCAATCTCAGCTTTTTGCTTAGCTTTTATGATCCAACAACCTGTCTCCTCATCCTCATCGTCAACCTCTTTGTTCCACGGCTTACTCGTAGCCATCTTAAGGGACTTCTTATTCTTGGCGGCACATTCGGCCTCATAGCCCTCCTTGAGGATAGCTTCAAGCTCCTCAATGAAAGGCTCAGCGTCTTCTGCTGAAAGTTTGATCTTCAGATGATAAACCCCATCTCCGAACTTAGTATCTGGCTCATTGATGTGTGGGTGCTGTGCGATGCCCTTAGGGCTTGTAATTGTTTTTCTCATGTCTTAAAGTTTACTCAGTTGTTTAGTCTTTAAATAAATCAACCCTAAGCATCACTCAAGGTTACTTATGGTTACTTAGGGTTACTTTTAGTTGACTCTTAGTTGACTCTTAGTTGACTCTTAGTTGACTTAAAGGGGGAGAGCCTTTCCGAGTGCTTCCCTTATATAATGACCTCTCAGCTTTTCAACTGAAAAAGAACTCACTCTCCCGAACATCTTGAGGTGTAAGTGTCCCAAAGTCAGGGACTTCTGGAAGTTGTTCTCCCAGTTGTTGCTCAAGGTTGACTTTAAGTCTCCCAATTTGATCCTCACTGAATATCTCACTGAAGGAGAGGCGGCAGGCGGCAGCCATTATGTCCACCTGAGAGGGCAGGACACCATAACTGTCATGGATCATAGCGAAGGACTTAACGCCACCCTTCGAAGCCAGGAGGGTAGCTTTATGGAGTGCTGAGCCATCCAGTGAGTGAACGAAATTGGGACTGAAGCCATTCCGATGCCTCCGGACACTCATGGTATCCTTTTCCACATTCACCCACATAGTTAAGGCATACCCAAGCTTTGTGGTAATCTGGTTCAGCTTGCTATCCCGATAGATTTGAACCACGGGCAAACCAGTCGGAGTCACCCACTTTATTGGTAAGTTCTTCTTGCCGAACATGCTGGCCACTTTGTGCATCCACTCCATGAGCTTAACGGGCCGATCGATTTCCTTGCTGATGGCGTGCCATATCTCCTTCGCCATGAACCAGTTCAATTTCCGGTAGTCTTCAGGTTCCTCAAGGCCTCTCTCCACAAGTTGCTCTTTGTGCCAAAGTGTCACATAGTCGACACACGAGTGCAGTGTGCCGCCATACGGTAGAACCATAACGGGACGTTTTGTCACCTTTCGGTCAAACTCGAAGTTCAACCAATAGGCACACTTTTCGACATCCTCATCCCCATCCAGTTTACTTTGCATGACCTTTCGCACGGTATTTGCGACATCAGCATAAATGTCCTCGGGGAGTGGACCTGGAGTGACATTGGTTGACTTCCCGCTGTCCTCGTCCCGAGTCAAAAGGCTGAGGATCTGAAGGCCATTGTTTGAGCCATCCATTGCAACTGGGGTGTGGCAGATGTAACCAGCAGGACTGTCTGCATATTTAGCCCACTCCATGCACCATGCTACGAATTGTAAGGGTTCGTCAGCTTGACGCCACCATTCGGTTCCGAGGGGATCTAAAGCGCACCTTTCGATTTGCTGGTAGTTATCCTCGACCCAAGCTTTTCGCTCCTCAAAGGTCACCTTATCGAATCCCCACAAGTTTGCTCCATGCACTGCCATCCAGAAGGCCCCTGAGGAGTCCAGAATGGTGCCTTCAGCGAACTGCAAGAGGCTCTTGGCTACGTCAGTGCCTTGAGGCTGCAGAAAGCTCGGCACAGCGTAAGTGCGGCCTCTCCAATCTATTTGGTAGGGGAAGTAAAAGTCATTGTCTTTCAGCAATTCGGCAACACTCAGGCACTTGTATGTGAGAAGTTTCTTACTGGTCTCCCCAATGTTGTCCTTATAGACGACCCTGGCCTTCCGTCTCCAAGCCTTCCGAGAGTCATCATTGGTGTCGATGTCACTAGGGCGTTCTGGAAGAGGAATCTTATACTCCCGGCCTACTAATTTCCCAATCGACTTATCCTGAAGAAAGAGAGCCTCCACGAGCTTCCTCATGGTGTTGTTGATCTTCCAAGGGGTAGCTTGCAGAACATTCAGGGCAGCATAGGTTTGCGTCATGTCACCATAGGCCAGCGCATGCTTACACTCAGAATTGCGAGCCTTCATGATCCAGAACTTACCGACATAATCGATGTTGTTCTTTGGGGAAACGTAAGGATTCGGACGGTCAACTGTGGGCATCAGGAAGGGTCTCATAAGTTCTTTCTTCCCGTTGAACTTCTCGATCCAATCTAAGGTCGAGTCGCTGGCAACAACTGACTTATGGGACTTGCGGTTCATCCTGCTGACATTTATGGCCACCATGCCCGTCGAGTCAATCAGGAGTTTTAAAAGCCTCATTCCAAGCTTCTCCTTGGTGAAAGGCTTCCACCTCTGAAAAGGCTTT
>NVTD01000005.1 GCA_002401445.1 Candidatus Wolfebacteria bacterium
CCAAAGTCTTGAAAGGTATACCGAGCGATGCCGCTACACGCATAGCATCCAGTCGGTCTTCACGCCAAGTACACCCGCCTGTACCAGTTCGGGCAGGCTCAATCCAATCAGGTTGCCATACTTTTATGAATACGCCAGTCACGTCAAAGCCGCGCTTCTTCAGAAGCGCGGCAGATACTGATGAATCAACTCCACCAGACAAACCGACATAGGCCTTCTTTCCCTTTCCATCTTGACTGTTCATAATAAATGTGATTATATACTTTCAGGTTTAAGAAAGCAACAAGAAACAAAAAGAAAGGCAAAAATGTCACCAAATACATACAGTATAGAGCAATTGCGACACATGATCAGAAAACTCAAAGATGTTGACTTGCCGTCTTCACAATTAGTTGACTTCAAAAACACAGATCGTACCAGCAACCCTGATGCCCATGTACGACTTTCTAGTCTTGGTAAACTCATTATTGAAGCAATTCTAGGCGCGCTTATAATCAACAATCACACTACTGAATCAAAATGGGAGAAAGAACTGTTACTTACACAATGGTTGCAAGTAAACAGCAAAGAACTAGAGTTCGCTTGCATGGCTAGAGACTTGGAAAAAGCTCTGAAAGAATTCGGCACTGTACTCGATAATTTCTTAAATATCATCGAGGGAAAATAATCAAACAAAAACTCAAACAAATTTATCAAAGCACGCTTCCGCAGGAAGCGTGCTTTTCTTAACCCCTTACCCTAAACCCTTTCCACTAATTAAGATACAACCTCCTATTCATCTTATGCTCCTCAAAATCTCTAGCATAGTGCATTCCTCCTTGTCTATCAGAAAGATAGAATAAATATGGTGATTTAATAGGAGACACTGCAGCGCGAATACTTGAGAGTCCTGGATTACTGATTGCTCCTATTGGAAGCCCTGGATATTTATACGTATTGTATGGAGAATCAACTTTTAAATCGTCTAGGGTTACTTCATATGTATTCTTGCCAATTATGTATGGGAAAACTGCATCAACTTGCAATGCCATGCCTATGCGAATTCGCTCCCACAATATTCCTGATATCATTTGTCTCGTTCTCAATTTACGTGCTTCTTCCTCTAAGAGTGAAGCCATAATAACCACATCGTCAACAGATTTTCCAAATGCATCTATTTCATCTTGAACAGTTGCGATCTGATTCCAGAAATTTGACTCCATTTGTTCTACTACGTGTTCAGCTTTTATATTAGGTAAAAAGAAGTATGTATCGGGAAACAGATATCCTTCTTTCTTTTTTACCAAACGTAAGAATGCGCTTCCACTAAATTTTGGAAACTTAGATTCCATGATCTCTGCTATCTCAAAAGTCGTCACGCCCTCTGGCAACAACACTCTAATCGGAGTTAACCCGTAAATACCTTTGCTTACACGCCTGGCAATCGACATAACAGATTTACCATTCTCAAAAGCATAATCCCCAGCAACAACTCCCCCCTCGTGTCCAAACACACGAACAAAAACATTCATCCAAATTGCTGATCGAACCAGACCAACATTCTCAAAATGAACAGTTACTTCATCAAGCGTCATACCCTCTTCTATAGTAACGACATCTCCCACTGGAAAATTATTCGGTGGTCCATATGTCGTATACAAAATTGACCAAACAAAAAATCCCGCTACAAACGCAAGAACTAACATCCTTGGCTTAAATTTTCTTGTATCGCGACACAGCGGCCGAAACTCCTTACGCACTCGGCGTATATATTTTTTGATTGTTTCCATTATGTAGGTAGATTAGATGGTGCCTCAACTTTCTTTGATAGCACGCGTTTAAATGTCGGCGTAGCAACAGTACTTCCTGGGAAGTGAAATATCGTTGCCAATTCCTCTGTTGTTAAAATAAATGGTTTACTATGAAAATGTTTGTACGGCGAATAGAAAAATGATCTTCTTTTGTATGCATCAAGCATCATTCTCTCATCGCGATTACGACGCATTCTCCGAAAATCCTGCCATGGATAATCGAAATCAGTAAACCATCCCAATTTAAATCCGTTCAACATTGTGTTTGAGCTATATTGCTTAAAACATCCAATAAGTCCCGGGATGTTCACCTCGTTAAACGAATCATTCTCAGCAATATAAAAAGCACGTATTCCTGTTTCAAATGCGAACTTGTCTAAGCTGCGCTCAATCGCTGCAATCTGTTCTACTTGTCCTTTTGTCGGATTAGGAAATCCTGGAAAATCATTTCCTGCCACCTTTGGTGGAGTTGCTTCTGCACGAATCTTGTCAATTTCCATTTTACCTTCCTTTCCCCAATCATCCTTTGTAAATAATCGCCCATCTTTAAACTCTTGTTTTTTGTGTGCTTGAATAAGAATTTGAATCCATGCTTGTTCACCTTTTTTTAGCGAACCTAAATACTCCACAACAGTTGCCATTGGATCTATCTTGAACTCTTCTTTTGGATCAGTGTCCAACCCATAGTCAACATACGTTTTAATTGGAAATGGATCTGCCTTTGTAAGTTTAAAATATGTCCCCCACATTCCACGACTGTCGTTGTTATGTTTTACATCCTTTGTATAATCATCTACTTCGAATATCTCGACTGTTGGAAACTGAGCATAAATTTGTGTCTCAATAATCTCTCTCATTTTTGGCTGTGTCCAAATAAAGAAGTGCACCTCACCTCCAATAGAAACAAGCTCTAACGAATACCATGGAATAAATTTGCCATCCCAATACGTCTCGATTAAATTTGCATTTCCTTTTTGATATAGCGCAACCAAGACAAGCTCCATAGCCCGGGGTGATTTTAGTACCTCTTTTGGTAATTTGATCTCGAGTAATACTGATCCTGTGTCCTGAATCTTTTTTGTACGAATATATGTCATCCACACGGTAACACCGATATAGCCAAAAAGAAGCATTGACCACAATGGAGCGGTCGCTTGTACAAACGGCAAAAGCAAATTGTTCGTTTGAGTGATAAAATAGTTAATCACTTCCATATCCATACATGATACCTCAAAATGCTCTTGGGTAAAAAGGATAAAACCCCGCGATGGCATAGCCATCGCGGGGTTTTATTAACGACGTAGAGCGAGGAAATGGAAAAGCAAAGCTTTTCCATTTCTGAGCCGAGGAGTTAATATAAAATTTTCGATGCTCTGCATCAAAATTTTATATAAAGCAATTAAATTGCTTTATTTAGACAATGTATATCGTCCTTGTTTGTCCTTCTTGAATAGATCACTATTCTGCAAATTCACGACAATCGTATTCTCTTTTACGTATCGCTCACGCAAAACCTTATCAACAATCTCTTCTCGTGTCAGTGGTCCATTCTTTTCTAGAACTTCTGCAATAACATCTTTTACAACACCACTAGCATGTCCCCATTCAGCAAGAGCATATAGACCTCGGCCAACAAGTACAAAACGCTTATCCTTTATCAATTCATTATGACATGTCGCAACATGTGCTTCTTTATCAAATACGCTTGTTATTGATTCAGCAACCTCTGTAAAATGCATGGGTGAACCATGTCGTCGTATAACAAGAAAAGCATAATCTCTCATTCGCTTTGCACGAATATTTGGTGATTGTGCATTTCCCCATTCACCTAATTTGTTCTTGCCAAGATTCTTTGAAAGGTTTAGCCAACGTCGAGCAATCTCTTCATTACGAAACTCTTCTGACATATCTTTCATATGTTCAAAGAAAGATTCAACCATATCTGATTCTGGTATTAAATCATCATCTGAAATGTTTGAATATAATTTTTTAAGAGACTCTTCAACCGCTGTTACATGCGACTCCTCAAGAAACCATCGATGTTGAAATGATGAATCTTCTTTTCGTTGCTTAAATAGATCTCCTAGTACAAGTATAAAATGGATGTGGTTCTGTGTGCTTGCATCCTTTGATATAGATATCAATAATTCTGCTTCAGAAACTACTCCTCCAAGGTCACCTATCATGGCCTTTAATTCTTCAAAAACCTCTTCTTCTTTTCCGTATGCATCTGACTTACGAATAGTAGCAAGAGCATAGTTCTCAATTTGTCGAACACGCTCGCGGGTAATACCATAACGTTTTCCAATGGCCTCTAGGGTCATTTTCTGCGTATCTGCACCTAATCCAAAACGACTTATCACAACTTCACGTGCACGTTCAGGAAGCACCGCGATCAAACGCTTTGTAATTGGCTTAGGTTTTAGATTCGCTTTTGCCATAGTAGTAAAAAGTTATTTTAGTAAATTTATTAAACTAGTGTATTACACATTATCACGCATGTCAAGGGACGTCAAGTCCTACGCAAAATGATCTACTCAGAATTAATCGTCCACCACAATACTAATTAATTTATCCTTAATATAAATTATTTTCTTTATATTTTTACCTTCAATCCACTTCGAAACACCAGGCAATTCCTGAGCTTCTGTCTTAACTTCATCCTCATCTTTCCCACTATCAATCTCGAATGTGTCCCTAACCTTTCCGTTAACCTGAACAGCTATAGTGACCGTCTCATCAATTATTTTTTCTGTATTACATACAGGCCATATAGAGTTGTGTATAGATGTTTCTTTAACAAACATACTCCATAACTCTTCTGTTATGTGAGGCGCAAAAGGAGCCAACAATTGCAAGAAGATCTTGTATACATCTACCGGGATCGACTGCAATTTGTGCAGAGTATTTCCTAAAGTCATCAATGTAGAGATGGCTGTATTGAATCTAAATGAAATTATATCTTCAGATACTTTCTGAATTGCCTTATGGAGTTCTCTTTCTACATTTTTATCTATCTCTGAATCCTCAGAAACTCTTTCTGACAAGACACCAACACGCTCAAGAAACCGTCGTGGTCCTATAATGCTTTTTGTACTCCACTCGATATTCTGATCAAACGGCCCCATAAACATCTCGTAGACACGCAAAGTATCTGCTCCATAGGTATTAACAATATCGTCAGGATTGACTACGTTTCCAAATCTCTTGCTCATCTTACGTCCATCCTCTGCCTGAATAAGTCCTACATGCTGTAAACGTTTGAATGGTTCAGACTCACTTACAACACCTATGTCATGTAGGAATTTATGCCAAAACCGTGCATATATAAGATGCCGTGTTGCGTGCTCTGCACCACCAACATACATGTCGACAGGCTGCCAATATTTTTCCTTTTCAGGATCAACTAGTGCAGTATCATTTTTGTTATCCATGTAGCGCAAATAGTACCAACTTGAGCCTGCCCATTGAGGCATGGTATTTGTCTCGCGCTTTCCTTCACCGCCACATTCTGGACACGCTACGTTTACCCATTCAGGTATGTTTGCAAGAGGTGACTCTCCTGTTCCTGTTGGTTCATAATGTTCTACATCAGGAAGCACAACGGGTAAGTCACTCTCCGGAACTGCAACCGGACCACATTTCTCACAGTGAATTATTGGTATCGGTTCACCCCAATATCTCTGCCGTGAGAATACCCAATCACGGAGTTTGTAATTAACAGTCTTCTTTGCCAGGCCTTTTTCTTCCAAATGTTTTATAACTATTTCTCTAACACTTCCACCTGATTGACCCGCGACTTCTTCAGGTTCTGTTAAGACTCCGTTCTTCATATCTACGAAGCACTCCTCAAGATCACGAACCTTCCCAGCCTCTACTTCATCTTTAGGAAACAATACCGGTTTAAGAGGAATGTCATATTTCTTAGCAAATGCAAAATCACGCTCATCATGACATGAACATTTCACTATGCCTGTGCCATAGTCTGCTAACGCGTAACTCGCTATCCATATCGGCAAATCACCATTTCCTAAAGGATCCACAATATACCTTCCAGTAAACACTCCCTCAACATTTTTGCTCCCATCAAAATCTTTTTCATTCTGCTTATGCGCAAGATGCTTTGCCGTTTCTAATATTTCTTCCTTGTTATCTATACCCTCGAGCAGATCCGGCAACAATCCGTGATCAGGCGCAATCACAACAAAAGTATCGGCATAACATGCCTCAAAGTGTGCAGAGAATGTATCTATTGTTATATTTGTATCTTTAACAGGTGCAGTAAAAAGCATTCCTTCACTCCTACCGATCCAATTTCTCTGTGACTCTTTAATAGACTTAGGCCAATCAAGATCATTCAAGCCTTCAAGTAATTTATCGGCATACTCACGAATTTTCAAAACCCACTGACGTATTGGTCTCTTTTCAACCTGTGTGCCACAGCGTTCACACTTGCCGTCCTCAACATCTTCATTAGCAAGACCAGTCAAACATGAAGGGCACCAATTGATAGGTTCATTGGATTCATGTGCTAAACCTTTTTTGAATAGTTGTAAGAAGATCCATTGTGTCCATTTGTAATACTTTGGATCAGTTGTGTTAATCTCACGGTCCCAATCATAATCAAAGCCAATGGAAGCAAGTTGCTCTTTATACCGAGCAATGTTTTTCTCTACCATCACTCGCGGATGGACTTTGTTCTTTATCGCATAGTTTTCAGCAGGCAGTCCAAAAGCATCCCATCCCATTGGATGCAATACGCTTTTCCCTTGCATTCGCTTGAGGCGTGAAAATACATCTGTTGCAATATATCCTTTTGGATGACCAACATGTAATCCTTCTCCAGAGGGATACGGAAACATGTCCAACACATAACACTTTTCTTTATTCGGATTCTCCTCCGTCTGATAGGTTTTATCTTCTTTCCATTTCCTTTGCCATTTTTCCTCAACAGCTTTGTGATCATAATTGAAAGAATTCATGTACACAAGAATACAACAAAAACAGAGTTGGTTCAAGTAAAAGAAAACCGCTGTACAAATAGCACAGCGGTCAAATCCTTATACTCACCAAGCCCAACCAATGGATTTCAGCAAATCCTTAATTGGAATGAATGCAAACCAAAGAATGATAGTAACAAAGAGTGTAGCAATAATATTACTAAGAATTCCACGATTTTGCGGCACACGTGCAATAGGCATAATACGCATTAGCTTGCTCCTTTCTGGTTGTAACCAATATTACAATACCACATTATTAGTGCAGTGCAACTGTTTACCAACAGCATCAAAATGTTATTCCTGGAAACAACAAACGAAACGACATTATGATACTTGTGCCACAAAGTGCACAACAGAACAGTTCAAACCCAAACGCCTCATCATAAAATCTGATCTTGAGATTTTCAGGTAATTCTGAGCGATCAGTCATACCTATGTATTCTTCATCTTTTGACACATCATCATTCAAGCACCTACAGGCTTCATCAAATTCAGGCCCGTATTCTAAGCGAGTATGTTCATTGGGATACCCAGTTATTTCCAGATCTCTACGTACTCCATACGCTAGAACAACATATACAAAAAAAGCAATACAAACACATACTGATCCACAAATGATATAGAACGAAGGCAACGCAAACATTATAGACTCCCTGGTTAATTTTTATTGTCGAGACTTTTTGTCTAGTATTAGAAAAACATAATAAATTTATTTTGTCAAAGAAACCACCCGCGGGCTCGTAGAGCCCTCGGGTGGTTCTATTACGATCCTATAGGTCAGCACCCGGCAATTTTGGTACTGCGTTTTTATATGGATATATATCTGGATCGATTGTTCGATCAAAACAAGTTAGACCCATATCATGCCCCCACAGTTCAGATACAGTAGGTTTTCCTATGTCCCTTGTGTCACGTCCTGACTTCTCCTTACTTTCAAGAGCAAACACCGCGCATAATCTAAACGAATGCTCTCCTGTTTTTTCATACACGTATGGTTGGTCGGTTTCTGGATCAATTGTTACAAAATATCCTCGTATCGAATCATTTAGATCCTTAATACGTGTAGGTATACTTCCCTTGTCTTGCCAATAGCTTACCACCTGCCTCTGTATATTTTCTAGATGCTGCACTCTTTGTTGATCAAACCGTAAATCTCTTTGCTCACCTGGAGTTCCCATGATCACAAATCCTCCAACAACAAGTGCAAGTACAACAATCGGTACCACTACACCAAAACTTTTTAGCTTAGATGTAACCACACCCGGATCACGTCCCAGATCATATCGATAGTATGAGAATATCGCACTAGTCACTATCAACATTGATCCAACCTTGAGTAAGAACCGTGTGGTTATCTCACCATTTAGAAAAATATTAAGAGTCGTAATTAAACTTCCAGCTATAATCGCTCCTGCTACAAATAAAGTAAAATATATCAGCCACCGTCGTACCCACATGTCATTCTTTGCGGGATTTTTCGCCAAGTCACGATTCAAACGTCGCGTAATATAAATATACAAAGGAAACACTACAATCAACGATGCAATTGCAAACCGTATTGATGCTGAAGATGGATCATAAGAAAAACCATATATACGATCTGGATACAAAGTATTTATAATACTAAATACCAATCGCAATACACTAAACGTGCTCACATACAATGTAACCATTGCAGCAACATACAAAAAGAAATCCCTCGGTGTTGTTTTTGAACTCATGCTATTAATGAATTAATTACTCAATAATTATATCTCTCCCTAATTATATCTTGAAGTAGGAAGTGGCACCATACATATGTATCATCCATCATCTATACTAACTTAGAGCTCCGAGCTCTAAGTTAGTAGTCTCCTTATTTTTTCTCTTTTTTGAAATACCTGCCGATTCTACTACAAATTTTTCAAACTCATTCATGTCTACAAATTGCCCTTTTACAATACTTATATCTTTGGCTATGGAATCTACATGATTTATATTATCCCAACTAGACGCTGTAAGGTTATCCGATTCTGAAATACCGTGAATCCATCTGTTTAGACTTACATATGCAAATACATGTCTAAGTTGTACATCAGAATTTATATGCGCAACCTTGAAGACACCTTGAAAAAGAGAGCCATTTCTATCATTTCTCTCGTTAAAATACATTGTATATCCACCTAAGCGACGCATGAACGTACTAATGCCATTCTCAACTTTTTGCTGTACCAAAAAATGATAGTGGTTGGGATTAAGACTATATGCAACAAATTCTACCAACTTAGAGCTCCGAGCTCTAAGTTTTTCTTTCTGTTTGAATGAAAACTGATAAATACTTCCAACTGGATCAGTAGAATTAAACACGAGCATACTCTCACGGAATCTATTCACATCATACTTATCAGAAAAAATATTTCTCTTATCAACTCCTCTATTATAGATATGATAATATTCGCCATTAGCGAGTTGTTCCTTTCTTCTAGGCATTACTAAATAATACTCCTTGGAGCCCGGAGCTCCAAATAGTATTATTCTCCAAACTAAATGCGAAACTCGATAACATCGCCGTCCTGAACTATATATTCCTTTCCTTCAATACGTACTTGCCCTTTATCACGAGCGTTTGAATATGAACCAGCCTCCAGAAGCACGTCTGTCCCAATTACCTCTGCTCGAATAAATTTGTCTTTAAAATCATTATGTATTGCAGTCCCTGCAACAGGGGCTGTAGAATCACGCAAAATGGTCCATGCGCGAGTCTCATCTTTACCTGTGGTGAAATACGTCATCAAACCAAGCATATCGTATCCAGAACGAATAAGGTTGTTTATTCCATCTTCACTCGCTCCAAGTTCTTCACGGAACATATCTTTTTCTTCTCCCTCCAAATCTTTTACCTCATGCTCTACTGCAGCATCTACTGTCACCCACTTCGAGTTTGTATCGTTAAAGAACTTCATAAGTTCGTCCCATTTTTCTCCTTTGGCCTCATCTAGGTTATTTCCTCCTGCCTTACGATTCAAAATATATAAAATAGGCTTGATAGTGAGAAGGTTTAACTGCTTTGCAATCACAGTTTCATCTTCATCTAATTCTGCATCTATTGCGAGACGACTGTCTTCTAAAATTGGAATAACTTTCTCCAATACATCGAATTCCTTTTTAGCGTCCTTATCTCCGCGCTTTGCATCTTTCTCTACTGTGCCACGACGTTTTGTTGTCGTTTGTAAATCAGCAAGTACCAATTCAAGATTAATTACTCCGATATCACGCATTGGATCAATACTTCCGTCGACATGAATAATGTCTTCATCAGAAAAAATTCGTACTACTTCTGCAATAGCATCAGTCTCACGGATGTTCGTTAAGAATTTATTACCAAGACCCTCTCCAACAGATGCACCTTTCACAAGACCTGCAATATCAACAAACTCTACAGCGGCGGGAATAGTCTTTTCTGATTCAGAAAATTTGCTCAATTTTTCCAATCGCAGGTCAGGCACTGAAACAACACCGACAGATGGGTCGATGGTGCAGAATGGATAGTTTGCACAATCCACAGTCTTTTTTGTGAGGGCGTTAAATAAAGTAGACTTACCAACGTTTGGCAAGCCAACAATCCCTATAGATAAACTCATACAGGCACAATAGCGTATTTAAAGGGTTTTTACAATTAATAGAAAAGGGGGTAATAATAGACAAAGAAAAAACCACCTTGCGGTGGCGTCCTCAGTGGCATCCATTTAAATCTAAGAGCAAGCCCCTAAACAAAATGAACACCTCTGTTAATATACACCCTTGTAAAAAGTATACAATCCCAATCTGGGGATAACTCATTTCCTACATTAATCCCTTCAATTGATCCTGATACTTCTTCATCACATTCATAGTAGCAGTCATTTGATCCTTTCCGCCTTTTACCTCTTCTTGAACCTCAAGTGCGATTTTTTGAAATAACTCTGGATCTTTCTCCACCATTGCCATTGCCTTGTCTTGTTGATCTTGTGGCACATCTTTCATCTTACTTTGCATTGCCTTTTTCATTAGAAAATTTTTGAGTCCCATATGTGTAGTAATTAGTAGATAGTAATTGGTAATTGGTAATTGGTATTTTGTAACTAGTTTTTAGTAGTGCGCCAATAGAAAACACTCTCTCCTTACAGGAGCTGTACACCTTTTGGATACTTTACTTCATTTCATTCGTAAACTATCTCAAATGGTCTTACAAAAGCATAACATGCTTTCTCACATATCTATTCTATCTCACAATCAGTTACAACAGTAACGTTCTTTAAGTCATGTAATATGTATGCTGGCAATTCATGTGATGGTCCAGGAGCACTCAGTACTTGCGTCAATATTTCTGCTTTCTCTTCACCTCGAGCAAACACCAAAACACTTTGCACTTCTTCTGCAAGAAACGTGTTAGTAACCGTAACCCTCATAGGATATTTATTTTTATCTCCTGCGTCATATCCAATCACCCATGCAGGTCCATTGAACTGAGTAATGAAAATATCTTCATCTTTTGGATACGGCATCATACCGGCAACGTGACCGTCAGTCCCTATACCGAGAGTTGCGATTACAACTCCGTCAGGATTATCATTTCTCCACCCACGTAGTGCATGTTCGAATCGCTCAGTGAGTCCAGAAATATCTTCTCCAACCTGGACAGTAGTATCAATGAATGAACATCCTGCCTCCTTTGCGCTTTTATAAAACCGTGTTTCTTTTAGCTGTGCGAAATTGTTTATCTCAGGATCTTCCGAGTATCTCTCGTCTAATACGGCAATAGTTAAATATGAACCGAGAACAACAGGGCTAACATGCTCCAATAGAGACATAGCAGACCCCCCAGAGGTCAATAACAGCACAGGGGTATGTTGCGCATGTTCGAGAATATTCTCGAGCTCAATTCCAGCCCGCTCATCAGGAGCCTCAATATCGTGAATGATTGTATGTGTATTTTGCATAGTCCCTATAATATAGCATTTTTATGCTACTTGACAATACCTACAGATATGCTATAATGAATATAGAAGCTTGTGAAGATAATGAAGTACTTATCCTGTGAATGATTCCAGTATAAGTGGAGCTGACCTCCCATTGCCCACAAGACTACGAAAGAGCATTGAAAAATGAAAATTAAAGAAGCAAGAAACATGTTGTACACCATTAAGCAAGGTGCAACCCCGATACTGAACCACATTTGTTCAAAAAATCGGTATACCATAAATCTGTTAATCAAGATTTTGTACGCAAAGAGAGTTGTATTTTTCTTAATAGTTGGACTAATAGTGTCTCTCTGTGGTGTAGCACTCCTAGGAATTACAACGGAGTCCAAATTCATGCCTATGATGATATATGTGTCCTTCGTGCTAATTGTAGTGTTTGGATGCACTATTCTTGTGAATATATTCGATAACAGAAGAAGATATCTCCTCGAGATTGCTCCAGTACTCGCACGTATCAATAATTTATTGAGAAATGTTGTGAGTATAAGTAAATCACCCTATTCTACATTGCAGTTTTCTGCTAATGCAGTGCTGGGAGCACCACACTCAAACAGCTTGTCAAAGTCAATGAAAATATTATTGATCAGACTTGCCACAGAAATCACTCGGCTAGAGGAAATGATCGAGAAAAACAGCGATAATCTGATGTATACTCTTGAGGCAAAAATTCTCAGGCAGCAATTCGGGGAACTTCACAAAGACTGGACAGCTCTCGAAATGCCCGCTCTAATGCGAGGTGGGGTGGAAGCATTCTTTAATGCATCTAACGCGGAGAAAGTACAGACAAAAGAAACGGTTAGGATATCAACACCACCCAAACCGGGGGCAAGTACACCCCTCACAAGAAGGGAGAAAAGGAATCGTATTTCCTTACCACCAAAAACGCCAATAGGAAAGAAAAACAAAGTTCCTTTGCCACAAGAAGCACCACCGGAATTCACGTCCTAAAACGACTTTAAACTTTCAACCTCGTTCGCTTACACGGACGAGGTATTCTTTTGTCTAATTATCCAATTTACTTCCTTTTTTATAATACGTCAGTGGCGTACCCTTCATCACTTCCTCAACCTTTTCAATAAAATCCCATGATGCAACTACTTCATCTAGTGAGACAAAATACTTTTGCTCGCCCACTATTGCGTCGGCAAATACGTTTTCATATGCATCTGGAACTTCTGAGGAAACTGGTTGAATAATAAAGACATGTTTAGTTCCGTCCTTAAAATCTACAGTGACATTAGCTTCGCTGCGATCAAGAGCTTTCCCGCTTATCAAATGTATCGCTACCCCATTCCATCTATCATTTTCTATATTAGCGATAACATGAAAAAAAGTTTCGGTATTTGAATCTTCTAATACTCCCTCCACATCTCTAAATCCTTCGTACTGTGCACGTGTGACTATTTCTTTAAGAGATAGACGTTTGAGTATGTCTGCGCGATCCTCTGGATTATCCATCACAACTTGTGCAAGCATTTCCAACAAATGATTCTGACCTACATCACGCAACGCTCCGACTGCATCATAAAACGCTCCCCTAGTATCTGCATCATTGCTCTCCAGTAAATTAACGGTGATTTTTTCAATGCTATCCTTATTCCATTTTGCTTCCATCTCTCCATTTTCAAAACGAAATTTTTCTATATCTCGAACACCCCCCTTTCCTAAATAATGATCAACGCGAAAAATTTGTTCATCTTGAAAGATATTACGAAGCTTTTCATCAAGAGCTCTTGCGGTATCACTACTCTCTCCAAAAGGTTTTTCAATAAGAATTCGTGCCCAACCAACAGTATCACTGCACCCATGTACGATTTGTGTTTGTGCAATATTATCTATCACCTCATCATAATGTGTTGGCCTAACAGACAGATGAAGAATCTTGTTTGTACATACGCCAAATTCGCGCTCAACACCAGAGACAACATCATCAAGTGCCTTGTAACGCTCTGTCTCATCAAAATGACCTTGGTGATATATAACGTGCTCAAGAAACACTTCAATACTTTCGGGTGTTGCATCCAATTTTTCGAGAGCAGGTCGCAGTAACGCTCTGATCTCTTCATTGGTAAACGATCTACGTGCAAATCCAATGACCTTAAATTGATCTGGAAGTTGTTGCTTTTGATAGAGATTAAACAAAGCAGGGATTAACTTTGCTTTTGCCAAGTCCCCCGTAATGCCAAAGATAATGAATATTGTTGGTGTATTTGAACCTTGTATAGTTGTATTCATGCATGCAGTATATCATGTGACTAACTAGCAGTACCTTGCTATAGTATTCCCAGACTCAAATAGGAGGATATATGGACTCATTACAACTATCGAAAATAGCAGTGGCTCTTATAGATTGGCAGAAGGGATATCCACCACTTACATGTAGAAACAAAAAGTGTACAAAGGAAAAGTTAGATCCATTTATAAATGGAATTGAACCCATTCTAAAATGCCCAAAGTGCAAGCACATACAAAAGGACATCCCACCATGCATTCTTGGACAATTATCATGAATCCTGCCCGCGATTATGCCTGCATACTCGCGGGTATGTTTTTTTAAATCATAAGTGCTATTATGCAAATGGAAGGCCCATTGATATAAACACCTAACGAGAAAGGAGGTGTCGAGATGACGCCTGAAGAAACTAAAAATAGAGAGGCTATGGAGGAATTCTTTGGCGATATACCAGCTATAAAAAAGAAGCTCGCTCGCGCACTCCAAGACGCACGCAAATTAAGAGATATGACTTGCGACGACCTGGATCAGGAATGCCGCTTTGATGGAATTCTAGATCCTCTCACCTGCGAATTTGAAAGAAATCCTACAAAACTCACACGTCAAGTCTACCAACGTGCAGCCAAGGTGTTTGGTATTGTACTTGAAAAAGTTCTGCCTCTCGAAAAATTCCTTGGGGATAGATCGAATGTAGCAACACTTGTGAAAGAAATGAAATCAACTGGCTCAAGACTTCTTACCGCAACAGGAGGAAGTGGAGCAAAAAGAATTCCTTTACAAGAACGAGTTCGAACCTATCTTGGGTTACAAATACTCAAAGCACTAGGTACACCGTAACAGACCGACCAGTTTGTGCTCATCGGCAGCGAGCATACTCGCTGCCGATTTTTTGTTGCTCGAACCCGTCAACCAGCCGGGTAAACTTTTGGGGGGTTTTTTGGTTTTTGAGGACTTAGAATAAGTAAACACTCTCAACCAGGACTTAACTACAAGGAGTATCCCATGGTGGGAGTTGAATTAGACAAAAAAACACCGCCCTTAGGTTGGGCGGCGTGTTTTGATTCAAGAATATGCAAAGATTCTTTATGTAGTGGGATTACCTTCGAGCTCTAGACCCTTAACATCTTCGGGACGAACCTTCTCAATCTTGTCAAAGAAGAGGATGTTGAAACCACCGAAGAGTACACGGTCACCCTTCTCAGGCATTCTGTCGATGGTGAACGAGACTATAAAATTTGGGAAGACGATCGGATTGTTTTCGACCGCCGTCCACTCTCCTGTGGGTATCCCGCATTTTCCAAGAGTCATCTCCGCAGACCATTTCAAGATTATGGTGACAAAATCACATTCATCCACCACAATGCTTTCAATTGGACCATAGAGAGCCCTCTTTCCATCGTTCATTTCAACATATCCTCGTGGACTACGATCCACCACTTCTTGCCAGTCACATTTTGTTTCAGACATAATTCAATCTCCTTCGAGTTCAGGGTTTATAACAAAATAACATGTACTAAATCACATGTCAATAGTGTGGACCATACAGGGACCCGGTCTACCGGCAGGCAGGAGTGGGTGGAGAGAGTAGGGTTTTGCTTTTTGAGGCAAAAGAAAAGCCCGTCAGCATCATCTGTTACGGGATTGTCCTATCAATTGTCTGTCCTACGACTTCCGGCGGCAAAATACCATCCAAGTAGCGGTGTTTATATCCACATCACAGACAAAAAGTCTGTTTACATTACCTTCTGGATTACACCCATGGCCGACCTGATCTTTCCTAGGTCCCACTGGCTCTCCATAAGCAACCCACTGGTCAGGAACTTCTTCGTAGTCCGAGCTATCAGATTCACTCATTGGGTTACTCAAGATGTCTTTAAAGAGCACCATCGTCATTTCAGGAGTAAGACACTCAAGACCACACGTTTGGTAATATTCAATAAGAATACTTACACAAAAACCTGATCTATCGGCAATTCGTGGATTGTGACTTTGATTCACAAAAAAGATTTCAACTTCACCTTTGTAATTAGACGGGAATCTCTTTATAAGTTTCTTAGTCCTTTCGGCATTCAGAGGATCTATATGACGAGATGCTGTTAACTCATTGAGCAAACCATCGACGTCTACATCTCCGACAGAAATAGTTCGTGCAAGATGAAACTCAGGTGCAACAATTTCCCTAAGCACGCATTTAAAAAAATATGAATTTTTTGTCCAAAACTCATACACACTATCGTCAGGATTTAGCTCACTCGTTATCTTACAAAATTCGGCTACAAAATCAAGATTATTCATTTTTTCCTTTCCTCCTTGCTAGAACGCAAAGCTAGTACGGTTTGTTAATGATCTATGTGCATATTGCCTATCAAGTGCTCGAAAGTCAAGTTGCGGACCTGACGGGAATCTTGATCATTACATGATCAGTACAGGTTTAAGCAGGACTTGGTCACAAATATTTTTCTTCGAAAAATTTCGCGACCCCGACTCGGCCATTTGTGTATCACAAGTCACTAAGTATAATTGTTCGCTACGCTCCAATTCTACTAAGTGCTCGCGACCCCGCCTCGCGGTTTTGGCTTCTTCTGAACGAAGACAAAACATCGCTCCGGCCTCCACAGCTAAAAAACAGCACGCAGGTGCTGTTTTTCTTAACGCTGTGGACCTGACAGGACTTGAACCTGCTACCTCCTCAGTGCAAATGAGGCGCTCTACCAGGTGAGCTACAGGCCCATATGAATGGACCAAAATATATAATACGTTACAACACATAACAAATCAAGGGATAGTAAAAAAATAACTATGGCTTGCCTTAGCAAACCATAGTTATTACAAATTAATTATTTTCGAATCTTCACTCCATAGAGATTACACAGAATTACCATTCGTACGAGTACTCCATTTTCCGACTGCTGAAAGTACCTTGCACGTTTATTCTTGTCTACTGCTCTAGTAATCTCCCCAACACGTGGAAATGGATGCATGATTATTGCATCTTCTTTCATAGAGTCTGCATCCTCAGCAGTAATTACATACCGGGTGTCAACATAGCAGAAAAGACGATAGATAAGATCTCTAACCCAGGTGTATATCTTATTAGTATTCATTCGCTCCTTTTGTGTTCGTGTCCAATACACAACATCCGCTTCCTTAATTTTCCTTTTGTCTGAAGTCTTTTCGTACTCAACACCTTTCACATCAAGATAATCACACAAATCTTTTTTCATTTGGAGATTATCAGGAGCAATAAAGATAAAACTTACACCTTTATATTTCGACAAGAGATATACCAGTGAGTGTGTTGTACGCCCATGAAGAAGGTCTCCTCCAACTGCAACAACAAGATCTTCCACTCTTCCTTTCTCTTTATAAATCGTCCACCAATCCAAAAGCGCTTGTGTTGGATGCTCACCAGTACCGTCACCAGCATTAATTATTGATACATTTCGGCCACTTTCATCTACTATACGAGCAGCCTGTGCCGCAGAACCCTTCACTTTGTGTCGAAGTATAATAAAACGAGGAATATACCCGATCAGTGTACGTATGGTATCGTAAAAAGTTTCTCCTTTTTTTACTGAGGAAAAAATACCTGCATTGACCGCAGAAATTACACGTGCTCCGAGATTATGTGCAGCTATCTCAAATGAAATTCTAGTGCGAGTTGATTCCTCATAAAAGAATAACACTATGATTACATCTTTCAGGAATCCCAATAGGCCTTTCCTTTTACTTGGATCACCACGCAATTTCTCCATTTCCTCCACATCAGCCAAAAAAGACTCACGGAATTCTTCTGTAAACTCTTTTGCACTTAGTATATGTAGTATACGTTTCACTTTTATCCTCCATTTGTGAAATTATGCCGATTATTTCAAATCAACGTTCTGACAGCATACTACGCCTCACATTGAGTCTAGTCAAGAATTAACTACTCATAGCCTCTTGAATCACATGATCGAGAAATTGTGGGAATTCACATCCAATAGCCTTTAAAGGCTTGGGTAACAATGATTCACTTGTTAACCCAGGGTGAGTATTGATCTCGAGAGCATACAAACCTCTCGGAGAGAGAATAAAATCGGTGCGCGAATAATGTCGTGCGTGTACCGCCTCGTGTGCAATGCGAGCAGCCTCTTGTATCTCGCGTGATTCTTTTTCTGAAATACGAGCAGGGCAGAGCTCTTGCGTTTCTCCGGTATACTTTACATCCGCAGAGAAAAACTCACTTTTCTCGGGTGGAATTATCTCAACCGGCAACATTGTGTACAGATTTTCATCACGAAAGTTTTCCAACACTCCACAAGTTAATTCTTTCCCTGTAATGAGTTCCTCTATCAACACCTCGGGCCACCGTGACAATACTTCATGTACTGCTCGCTCCAATCCATTATAGTCACGCACAATCGTCACTCCCACAGAAGAACCCGCGCCTATCGGTTTTATAATTGCGGGCAATGGAAACGTACGAAATATATGAAATATTTGATCATGTATATCATCTGCTGCTCGCAGTACTTTATAATACGGAGTTTTTATTCCTACTTTTTCAAATGTTTGTTTTGTGAGAACCTTATTCATCGCCAGAGCAGACCCCATGGCTTTTGTACCAGTATATGGAACAGAATGTGTGTCGAGTATTTGCTGCACTTGTCCATCCTCTCCATATTCTCCATGCATTGCATTAAATATTACGTCTACCTGATTTAATATTCTGTCGATCGATTGTTCCCTACCATCCATATGCCACGCTCCCCATTTATCAATCAAAATATCTCTACCAGAATATTGCTCTGGCAAATTACTCAAAACCTCAGCACCACTTTTAAGCGATACTTCGTATTCGCTCGATGGTCCTCCACGTAAAACTCCAACTCGTATAGTACTCATGGATAGATTATATCAGAACATAGACAATGTGGTGTAGACAAAAAAAAGACGTCTCGGGGCAGAGCCGAGACGTCTAGGAGGAACTGATTTTTAGCAAATAAATACATCAAAGAGACACACCGGTGAGCGACAACGACTAAGAGACCGATCCACCTAAAAATATCTATCCAATGAACTCATAAACCATACTTACAATACCACGTGGTGATATTTTGGCAAGTGCACTATACTATTCTCCTCTTCTTTCTATGATACGCAATTGCGAATCTATGAGCTTCTGCATTTACAGCTATTATTGCTGACTCATGTTTTGTAATAAGGTTTTTCTCCCCCACCAAATTTCTCGCCCTGTGTTTTTCATCCTTTGTAACCGCGACAACATATGGCGCATCTTTGGAATCAAAAAAGGAACGCACTATCGATTCCGCAGCTTTTTTATGTGGAGCACCTCCATCAACAACAATTATATTTGGTAGCGTCCATTCCTCATGTTTCAAACGTCGAACTAATATTTCTTTTAGTCCTGCAATATCGTCATTCTTATCTTTAGAAATCTTAAACTTTCTATACTCACTCTTTTGTAATTCCCCACTCTCTGACACAACCATAACACCTACAGTGTCTCTTCCACCCATGTGTGCAACGTCGTATGCTTCTATACGAAGCGACATTTTGTTGCGTCCAAGAAAATCATTCTTGATCAAAGACACATCTTGTATATGGCCAAGTGCGAAGAGTGTTCGTTTTATCCCGCCAGCTTTTTCAAATTCTTGATCTTTAGCATGAGTCTTCATCTCGCGTTCAAGTTTTTTCACCAACTCCTTTTTGCGACCTTCAAAAAAGAATTTAATATTTCGTATAGTGCGAGAGTAATCTCTCTTGCTAATACCGAGCTGTGGACACAAACCAATTTGATGATTCACACTCGCACGCGTGCTGTCTGATTTACATGTCTTATCAAAATACGGAAATATCTTTCGTATAATACGCAGAGCTTCTTTTAATGATCCACCACTAGTGAATGGGCCGTAAATAGTTTTGAGTTTATGATTTTTAGTTTTTAGCTTATTTAATTCAAGCTCCTTGCCGCGAACAAGTAACACCTGTGGAAAATCCTCGTCTGTAATAACAACATAATTAAAACTCTTATCATCTTTTTCTTGCGCGTTATAATATGGCTGATATTTCTTTATCAGATACGCTTCAAGTACTAGAGCCTCCAAAACTGAATCGGTTTCTTCAAATGCGATGCTATCTGTTTTTGCCACCATATCTACCAAGCGCATCCCTCGTGTTTCTATGAGATCCCGAGAAAAATAGCTCTTTACACGGTCGCGCAAGGACGTCGCTTTGCCTATATATAGTATCTTTTTGCCCTCCTTGAAAAAGTACACCCCTGGTGCTTTTGGTAGTTTATACTTTTTCAGTTCTTGACTTTTCATTCCTAGAGACTACTATGGTTCACAGATCAAGTAAACCGAGTAAAAATCATCACCTCAACCACTGGAATGATTATGCCGAAAAGAAAAGACACACCGAAAAGACACGTCAGCTCAAAGCAGCACCGAATTACTCCACGAAAGAAACGGACTCTCACCAAAGAGAGAGCCCATAGTTGCACGGCAGCAGCCAGCTCATAATCTAGCTGGTAAGCAGTCGATTGGAATAATAGTTCTTCTACAAGAACTTACCAACCCCTCAACAATTGGAATGATTATGTCAAACAAAAGAAATGCACTTCGTTTACAAAATCTATCGACTAAAAAAAGACACCGTAGAGGCAGTGATAAAAAGCCACTCTCCACAGTGAAAAAATCTCGAAAACACTAAGTGTTTCTTCATGAAATACTTTCAGCCGCCGCCCTTCGGGTAGGCGGTTTTTTCTTGACTTATCACACCAATCGCCTATCATGACTACAGACTAATTTGAACCAAAGAGAAAGTTCGACCTATGTATAAAGCAATATACAAACTACTAGAACCATGTGGAGACAAAAAGACTCTCTGCACAAAACATAGCAAATGGGGAACGGTAATAAATCAAAAATGTAAACAACAGCCTGATTCAGCGGCTTTAGTCATTGATTCTACCTTTCCAAGTTTAGATCAAGGAATAGTATCCCTCGAGGATCCGATCCAGATAAAATTACTCGAAAACCCATTAGATATCCGATGGCTGATAATGGATCTAGAGGAGGCTCTATTACAATAAATTGCGATCCCTTTCAACCTACTCTCAACGTGCGCTTCCTCATAAGCGCACTTTTTTCTTGACTTCATATCTACATGCTTTAGTATTGCACACAGACTGGTCCACACTTAAAAGAAAGGCGTCCTATGACTGCAAAAATTCAAAAATCTGGTAAAAGAAAAGACTCATCCAAAACAAAGCCACCAAAAAGATTCAAAAGATTCAATTTCTACGAGGATCCAGAGCAACAAGAAGACGAGAACGAACAATGGACTCGTGACGATGGATTGAATGACTAATTGCTCCACACCAAATATTTTACGTCGCACTTCCACAAGAAGTGCGATTTTTTATTTTCTCCCCTTAAGAACTCGTTTCAAATATTTCCCCGTATAAGATTCTTTTGATCGTGCAACATCTTCTGGCGTTCCCTTTGCAATAACACTTCCCCCTTGTACTCCACCTTCTGGACCAAAGTCGATTATATAATCCGAGCTTTTTATAACCTCCATATTGTGTTCAATCACAACAACGGTGTTTCCCTTATCAACAAGTTTCTGTAAAATCTCGATCAATTTGCGCACGTCTGCATAATGCAATCCAACAGTTGGCTCATCTAAAAGATAAATAGTTTTTTGTATATGCTGTCTATACAACTCTGACGAAATCTTTACACGCTGTGCTTCCCCACCAGAAAGAGTTGTTGCTGATTGCCCCAATTTCAAATACCCAAGACCAACATCATTTAATGAATTCATGCGATCATAAATTGCTGGTATATCGTTGAAGAAATTCAGCGCCTCTTCCACTGTCATGTGCAAAATATCGTAAATATTTTTCCCTTTGTACAACACTTCTAGAGTCTCCTTTGTAAATCTTTTTCCTATACATATATCACAGGGGACATACACTGTGGGCAAGAAATGCATCTCAACAGCTATCTGTCCGTTCCCCTGACATGCTTCACATCGCCCTCCTTTTACGTTAAATGAAAACCGATTAGCCTTCCACCCACGCGCACGAGACTCTTCGCTCGCTGCAAAAAGATCACGTATAAATGTCCAAGCACCGGTGTATGTTGCAGGATTGCTACGTGGTGTACGTCCAATTGGAGATTGATCAATCAAAACCGTTCGCCCTGCATATTCTGTTCCTTCAAATTTTGCGCAGTTAAATATTTCTGCAGTACGATGCTTTCGTTCAAATCGCGCACGCAAATTCTTGTGCAAGATCTCATACATAAATGATGACTTTCCTGATCCAGAAACTCCGGTTATCAAAACCATTTTTCCAAGAGGCACATCAACATTAAGATTCTTAATATTAAATATTTTCCCTCCTCGCACCTTTATCTTTCCTTTATCATTATTCCGCCTGGCATCAGGCAATGGTATGGTCGTCTCTCCACGCAAATATGAAAGAGTAAGGGAATCCGAATCATTCTTCTTTGCAGTAATCAGCGGATCTAAATAACCAGCAACAACAATATCCCCGCCATGTATTCCAGCTCCAGGACCAATATCAATAATATAATCAGAAGCAAATATTGTATCCTCATCATGTTCAACAATAATAATTGTATTTCCAGTATCACGAAGATTAAGTAGTGTTTGGATCAATCTATCATTGTCACGAGAATGCAATCCAATTGTTGGCTCGTCTAATACATAGAGAGCTCCTACAAGCCCTGAACCTAACTGGCTCGCAAGACGAATACGTTGTGCCTCCCCACCAGAAAGAGTATGCGCTCGCCTGTCCAGAGAAAGATATTCAATACCCACATTAATCATAAATTGCAGGCGTGACTCTATTTCTTTCAAAATTACCTTTGCGATTTCTTTCTCTGTTTTTGTTAATTCAAGTTTCTTAAAGAATTCACTGCTTTGATCAATCGATTGAGATATAAGATCAACCATGTTTACTCCATTAATAAATACATGCAATGCCTCCTCGCGCACACGGGCACCATTACACACCGGGCATGTCTCATTACTAAAGAACTGTCGTGTTCCTAATCCATTACATTCCGGACACGCACCATATGGAGAGTTAAATGAGAACAACCGTGGTTCTACCTCGGGGAATGCATACCCATCATACGGACACATAAATTTCACTGACATCAGTTTGTCACCCTCAGGGGTCGCAATTTTTATTAAACCTTCTGATTCTCCGATCGCCCTCTCGATTGCTTCTGACAACCGTTCGCGTATTCCTGCCTCGTCTTTTTTAAATTCACTAATATAAAATTCATCGACAAGAACATCAATATCGTGCTTCTTTGTTTTAGTAAGAATAATTTTCTCTCGTAGACTCTTTCTCACACCGTCTATTTTTACATGAGTAAATCCCTTACCGAGAAGATCATAGAGTAATTGATAATATTCTCCCTTGCGACCAACAACAACAGGAGCGTATATTCCAACCTGAGCATCATTCACAGTGACTCCCATTACTTTCTTATCAGACTTTTTAATATTCACAGACAAAACTGTTTTTATAATCGTCTCAAGAATTTCCTCGTGCGAAAGCTTTTTTATTTCCCGCCCACATTCCAAACAATGCGGCTTCCCCACACGCGCAAATAAAATACGCAGATAATCATGTATCTCTGTAATGGTTGCAACTGTCGAGCGAGGATTGTTTGATCGAGATTTCTGATCAATAGATATTGCTGGAGAAAGTCCCACGATTTCATCGACATCAGGCTTTTGCATTTGTCGTAAAAACTGTCTTGCATAGCTTGAAAGTGATTCAACATATCGACGTTGTCCTTCAGCAAAAATAGTATCAAAAGCAAGTGATGATTTTCCTGATCCAGAGAGACCCGTAATAACCACCATTTTGTTTCTAGGCATGCTGACCGTAATATCCTTTAGATTGTGCGTTCGTGCACCTTTTACAATGATATCTGGTGATTCTTCAATTTTATTCTTTTTAGGTGATTTTGGTGACATAACGTTACTACGCAACAATTCCCCCTAGGTTTGCCCTAGGGGTTCACTATGAGTTTTTAGAACCTACCCACTATATCAGGTTGTGGATGAGGGTGCAAAAAATCAAAACAAAACCCGCCCAGTCGAATGACTAGGGCGGGTTAACCAAAATATCAGAGTTTAATCTGTCTGTGTTACTGAAGATTCTTGTGAGCGTACCTTTGGAAAAAGAAGCTGGGAAAAATCAGCACCATTCGACGAACAACTTCCAACCCGACGACCATTTTTAATTTCATCAACCGCCCATTCCGTGAATTGGACCGCAAAATTTAGCATCTCCCTCCTCGAGGAAAACCAAACAAATTCCTCTAATAATCGATTAAGAGAATCCATTTGTTCCTCATTCATTTCAAACTGAAGTTTTGCTTTAACTTCCTTAGAAACACTTGGTTTTGTTTTTGCCCTTCCTCTTCCCTTCTTTGAAGTAGTCATTTTATCATCTTTCATAATTTTTACCCTTTCAAAAATTCTGTTTTGTATGAGTTTTAGAAAAATATCTAATTCAACACTACCTTATATTTTTAGAAAGTCAACTGCAGGGCTAGAATAACCAGACTGTTAAACCTATACCTGTACATCCCTAGCCAAACCAAGAATACTTAGACAACATTACACCACACTTTTAACCAAAAATGCAGGCTTCGCCTGCATTTTTTATTCTCCTTTTCTTGCCCTGAGTTTATTGAAGGGTTTGCTCCTTCAATGCACGAATCTCATCGCGCAAAATTGCGGCAGTCTCGAAATCAAGAATCTTTACTGACTCTTCCATTCGCTTCTCCTTCTCCTTAATAACTTTTTTTGGATTTGCTTTGTACCGCTCGCCATCAATCGCAAGTAATGTATCGACTGCCGCCTGATGATCCGTCTTTAATTGCTCTGTAATATCTTTAATAGCCTTCTTCACTGATATTGGTGTAATTCCGTGCTTTGTATTATAAGCCGTCTGTAGGGTACGTCGACGATCTGTCTCCCGTATCGCATACTCCATTGCCTTTGTGCTACCGTCGGCATAGAGCGTCACATGTCCCTCGAGGTTACGCGCCGCACGTCCAATAATCTGAATCAATGATGTCTCACTGCGCAAAAAACCTGCTTTATCACTATCCAAAATTCCAATAAAAGATACTTCCGGCAAATCAAGACCCTCTCGCAAAAGGTTTACTCCGATTAAACAATCGAATGTACCCTTGCGAAATTCTGTTAATATCTCAATACGTTCAATCGTTTTTATTTCACTGTGCAAATATTCAGCCTTAATTCCATTCTCGCGCAAATATTCACTTAAATCTTCCGCCATCTTTTTTGTTAACGTTGTCCCAATTGTACGATGCCCTTTTGCTACTTCCTTTTGTGTTTCAGAAATAAAATCCTGCACCTGACCTTTGTAATCTCCATTTTCAATAACACCCTTCACCGTTATCTCGGGGTCAATCAAACCAGTTGGACGTATTAATTGTTCAGCAATATTTTCCTTTCCACTTGCTTCTAATTCATATGTTGCCGGGGTTGCTGATGTATATATAACTTGTCCAACTCTCTCCTCAAATTCATGGAATTGTAACGGGCGATTGTCTAGAGCACTCGGCAAACGAAAACCATGTTCGATCAACATGTCCTTTCGTGAACGGTCTCCTGCATGCATACCACCGATCTGTGGGACCGTTGCATGTGACTCATCTATAATAGTGAGGAAATCTGGCTTGCCATCTTTTGTATGTGGAAAATATGAAAGTAATGTATGTGCAGCGTCCCCTGCATTCCGTCCATCAAAATGTCGTGAATAGTTCTCAATACCATTACAATATCCAATCTCACGAATCATCGCTAGGTCGTATTTTGTTCGTCGCTCCAATCGTTCTGCCTCTAAGTTCCTACCAGCACGACGCAACTGTGCAAGTCGCTCTTTCAATTCTAGCGCTATAGCAGTAATAGATCGTGCTCGTTCGTCTTCAGGAGTTACAAAGTGTTTCGCAGGAAAGAGAAAAAAACTATTAATCTCTTCGATAATACTCTGAGTCACTGGATCAACCTTCAAAATTTTTGCTAGCTTTGTTCCTTCCAATTCCAATCGATACATCACCTTTTCATTCACTGGCATTATTTCAACAGCATTTCCTAATGCACGAAACATTCCCGGTTTTAAATCTGCATTTGTTCTCTCAAAATATATACTTACTAGTTTACGCAATAATTCATTACGTGGGACATTTTCTCCCACAGTAAATTTCATATTCCTCTTTTCATATTCTTCCGGATTTCCCAATCCATATATACAAGAAACAGACGCCACTATAATGACATCGCGCCGTGTTAGAAGAGCTTGCGTCGTCGCGTGGCGTAATCTCTCGATCTCTTCGTTTATCTGCGCCTCTTTCTCTATATATGTATCTGAGGCTGGAATATACGCTTCTGGTTGGTAGTAGTCATAGTATGAGACAAAGTAATGCACTTCATTCTCTGGAAAGAATTCTCGATACTCTTGAGCAAGCTGTGCCGCGAGGGTTTTATTGTGAGCAATGACAAGTGTCGGCTTACCTATATTCGCTATAACACTCGCTGCGGTAAACGTCTTACCTGAGCCAGTCACACCCAAAAGAGTCTGGTGTGGCACACCGTCTTTAATTCCTTTAGTAAGTTTTTTGATCGCCTGCGGCTGGTCTCCCGCTGGATCAAATTCGCTTTTTAAGTTAAACGTTTTCACCGTCTCACTATACTTGGTTGCAGGCGTCAATACAAGACAAAAGAAAAAGCCCGACAGATTCGCTGTCGGGCTTCGAAAAAAACACTCATGGGAGACTTGGTGGGAAATCGCATCCTTTCAATGCGGCCCACATGATATCGTCTTTAGTTGGTGGTGGAAAAGGTAGGTCACCATCAGCCAATTCTTCGGCATCAAACAATTCAGCTGGTATTGGTGCCGCATTAGACACGTCTGATATATCACACATCTGCACTCGTTCATTTTCATCCATATATTTCCTTATTCAGTTATCAAAGATCAATTAAAAAAGAGCTCCCATTCGAGAGCTCATTTTTAGTATCAACACAAAGTATAGTTTAATAACAAAAATGATCCCTCGAAGGTAGAGCCTTGAGAATAATCGCGTAGACAAATGAAAATGTCATTTTTGTTTGCATTAGTGTGTAGTATATACCTATGTAATGAGGTGTCAAAACCTATTTTGTGGACTTTCAGAACCCATCACTAGCCTCATGTCGTATGGAAGGTTCTAAATTTTTAGCGTTAAAAGAAAATAAGGAGCGGAAAGCGACTATATTTTCTTAATCCTTTAGGGCAAATTGTATATTTTGACGAAGCAATGTGAGCATTGTTGAGAAAAAATAGACAATTTGCAGCAGAAATTTAAAACTTTCAAACGGCAAGTCTTTGTATGTTACGTTGAGGCTTTTGATGGGTTCCTATACCGAGTAAGGAAAGCATCACGATGTTCTTCAAATGTGTCATCCAAAAGAGATACCCGTATTTCCTTCATGAGATTAGCAATAAAATATATATTGTGAATAGAAGCCAAAGTGTTTGCAAGCAATTCATGCCCATGAAAAAGATGTGCTAGATAACTTCGCGTAAAAGTATTACATGTATAACACCCACAATCACTTTCAATTGGCCCCATATCTGTCCTATATTCTTTATTTTCGATATGCATTTTTCCATCACGAGTATACAGCGTTCCATTACGTGCATTCCTCGTTGGCGCAACACAATCAAAAAGATCACATCCATTTTCAACTCCAAGGAATAGGTCCTCCGGCTCTCCGATACCCAACATATGTCGTGGTTTGTCTTCGGGAAGAATCTCATTCACCCACCGCACAGATGTACCCATATCTTCTTTTGTAAATGACCCCCCAATACCAAACCCATCAAACGGCATTTCCCCTATCGTCTTTGCACTCTCTTTTCTCAAATCCTCAAACCGTCCTCCTTGGACAATACCGAACAATGCTTGCTTCATACTTGCATCAGGATTTTGTCGGTGAGCCTTAAGACTACGACGTGCCCATGCATGCGTTCTGTCCATCGCTTCTTTTTGATATTCATGATCAGCCAACGGCGATGTACATTCATCAAACGCAAAAATAATATCTGCTCCTAAATCATGTTGTATTTCTATAGAACGCTCCGGAGTGAATCGGTGCATGCTTCCATTTAAATGTGAGGTGAAAGTAACTCCTTCCTCGTCAATAATTGCCAACTGCCCATGTTGAGTAGCAACATCTTCGTCATAGACTGACGGTGTCGTTGTATTTATATCTTCCTCACCTTTTGCGATTTTAGTTATCTTGTGCCCAAAAGCAGCTCCGAGTGAAAATACCTGAAACCCTCCCGAGTCAGTCAGGGTCGGTTTGCTCCACCCCATCATATTTCCAACGCCTCCAGCTGCCTTCACAATATCAGGCCCGGGCTGTAGATAAAGGTGATATGTGTTTGCTATTAACGTTTGTACCCCGGTTTCTTCTAATTGTTCTGGAGTCAGAGCCTTTATTGTTGCTTTAGTACCGACAGCAACAAAAGCCGGAGTTTGTATATCTCCATGTGCTGTATGAATAGTTCCCACTCGTGCCAAACTATTTTTCTTCTTTTTTTCTATTGAAAATGAAAACGACATAAAGCCCGCATAAATTTGTGCGACCTTAACACTACCACATCTCCAGAAAGCGTCTAGATATAGAGAATGTAGCTAAAGAAGAAACCAACTATGCTCACCGATACAACAACAGCAACCCATTCATTTTTTGACAGCTTTTTCATATATATATTGTAATATGTTTTATCACTCATGCAAAGATTGCCAGTGTGTACTCTTTCTCTTACAATAGCACTATGACACAAGAAAAAAATAGTAAGGCAATATGTAATGTACCTGCCCACAAACTATCCTTTAAGCCCCTTTCGAAAGAAGAGATGCAAAAGGAATTAAATGATCGGATGGACAATATTAATACTGAGTTTAGAAAAGGGTTTGAGTTTATACAATCCCATCCAAAGTCTGTGACTGTATTTGGTTCAGCAAGATTTCCAGAAGATCATCATGACTATAAAAAAGCGCGTTCGGTTGCAGGACGCATAAGTAAAGAACTTGGTTACGCGATTATAACAGGAGGAGGACCTGGAATAATGGAGGCCGCAAACCGAGGTGCATTTGAAAATGACGGTATTTCTCTTGGTCTTACGATTGAACTCCCTTCTGAACAAAGAGTAAACCCGTACATAACAGACCACATTGGATTTCACTACTTCTTTAGTCGAAAAGTTGCACTATCATTCTCAGCTGAGGCATACATATATTTCCCTGGGGGGTTTGGCACATTAGATGAACTGTTTGAAATACTTACACTCATACAAACAGGAAAGATCGACGGTGCACCTCCAGTAATACTGGTAGGCAAAGACTATTGGGAACCTCTAGACTCGTATATGAAAGACATGCTCCTTGAGAAACATGAAGCAATCGATGAATGCGATTTGAATCTATACACGATAACGGACGACGAAGACGAAATACTGGAAATCGTAAAGAACGCACCAGTTCGCTACTAATAAAAATGAAAAAACTGCCCCGAGGATTAGGGCAGTTTTTTGACGTGATTCTTTCTACAATATTGTAGTGTTATTGGATCACTCTCCGTCATAGACAGCGAGTGTTGGTCCTTGATACTGCATCAACTCGGAATTTAGGCGGTACTCCGCTGCCTGCTCAAGTAGTAATGCATTATCATCTCGTTGTGGGAATGTACCATTCAAAGCACATCCAGATACGACGATTATGACTAATAATGCTGCTACTGTGTATATGTTTTTTTTCATAGTATAGCCTCCGCTACGATTGAATACCTTTTTATTATTTTTACAATGTTAGTAAGTAATGACAGTTCCATTTGGTAGAACAGTTGTACCACCTTCCGTATTGGTGTCTCGCCATCCCCCCTCCGAAGACGTTTGGCATCCCACCAAAACGAAAAATGAACACATCACTACACACACGACTATTAATAGTTTCTTTTTCATAATGGCCTCTATAGATATTAAACACCTATTGTTAATTTTTGCAAGAAAAATATATATACCGTACAACGTCGTACTGTGGTACGACGTACTCAAAAAATACAATCGTTTCACTCATTATTTTTTGGCATTTGCAAGAAAAATGCCCATTAATAGCCCCACATCTGCCTTCGTAAAGACGGCGGTATTTCAAAGGATAGTGATATGGACAACACCATAGGTTAACATTGCCCTTTGGCTGTTTTGGATCACCAGAGGACTCAACTGACTTTCTGTCACTTACACCACCATAATCATAGACGCCTCTACCTGAGACATTCTGCGACGTACGACAACCTATACAATTTCCGAGTAACCGCAAGTAGCTCCACCTTCCACCAAAAAACCGCTCAAGTGTGAGCGGTATTTTGTAATTCGTGACTTATGACTAATTTGTGACTAGTTGTCGTCTTTGTCTGACTCACTGTCATCATCCATCATATCCTCTTCTACTTCCATGATTTCAACATTTGCTGCATTTCGTAGATCTTGAATATGATCCTGTACTGAAGCTAGTGCTGCTTGCTGTTCAAGCTGTGCACGTATTTCTGCTTCAATATCTTCTAGAGCTGGAACCTCTTCGGTCTCAGTTGGTGTTAGAGTTGCATACGCTGCTGCAACCTCTTCATCAGTTACAATAACAACCGCTGCCGCTACTTGCTCGTCAAGATAGTTCTGAACAACTAATTGTCGGTGAACGTCAGCTCGGAACTCCTCTTCCGTAAAATCGTTTGCTGCAAGCTCTGCAAGAAACTCTTCACTCGATGCGAATCTAGCTGCAATTTGATCGTACTGTTCTGTAACAGAAGCATCATCGGCAGTAACTCCGCTTTTTGTTGCAACCTGGAACACAAGATTTTCACTGACCAACTGATCAATAGCTTGTTGTTCGATCTGAGCAAGTTGATCACCTGCTATAGCTACTCCTTGAGCTTCCGCATTTGCAATTGTTTGAGCAATACGTGTATCAAGTAGTGCACGACTGATTTCTTTTCCATTTACTAATGCAGCAACCGATGAATCGTTCATCACTACTGCAGCCTCTTCCTCACTGTCTGATCCCCAAATAAGATATGCACCAACGCCCAAAACAACGATCACAATCAGAATCCAAATCCCTGACTTTCCGCCACCGGATTTCTCAACTGAAGTTGTTGCTGGCTCGTTAACTGCTTGTTTTACGTCCTCCATAAGTTAAATTTTAATTATTAAAAGCGCCACGAGTTATATAAGATAAACTATAATACTCGAAGTTATTGTACCAAAAACAAAATGACCTGAAAACTCTTGACGCTAGGCGTTTTTTAAGTTTATCCGTTGTTCTTATTAAGCCACGAGGTTATACCAGTAGCCACCTCCCCAGAATGCTCACCCATAAGCATCCCTGGGTGTGTAGCGCCTTTTATTTCAATTACCTCTGCACCGTAGTATTCACCCATTTTTTGAGTAGATTCTAGAGATATACCAAACGGTACTGATTTTCCTAGTTCTGCACCAAACATTAGTATAGGTGAGTGTACTTCTTCTTTTGTAATAGAAATACCTCTTTTTCTATCACGACGTGCTAGTCCTGATTCAGTTCCCAACATATCTTTCATTTGCATCAATACGTCCCGTGAAATATCCGGAAGTACTTTCATGATTTCCGCAGGATCTGTAGGCATACCAGCTTCCATTGCATTATATACAAGTGGAATTCTTTGAACTATATCTTCATCTGTTGTTCCTTGCACTTCATGTGAAGTACTTGGATCAATGGGTATTACAGCTGCTGTTGGATTCTTTTTTGAGTACATCAATACCAAAAGTCCAGCCATACTATGACCTATCACAACTGGTTTTTCTAATTTAAGCTCAGTCGTGACTGTTTTTATATCATCAACATATTCATTCATTCCAACTGTTCCCAGGTCTACATCTCCACTTGGTTTATGTCCACGAAGTGATAGCGCATACGTATGAAAACCTGCCATGGACAGCTGTTCTACAATCATATTCCACATAGAATATCCTCCAAACGAACCATGCACAAGAACAAGTGGATGTGAATATTTCTCTTCGTCTGGAATTGTCTCTTCAACAAATATATTGTTACTTCCTACTGTATGTTGTTTCTTCTCCATAAAAAATATTAGTTTAATATATTAGTTTAATACTGGTCTGTATTATAGCATCAAAATATTCACTTCATATTCATATTGACCATTCTAAGCAAAGACTCTGATTGGTTGACACAACTGTATTTACATGTTAGTTTCCCATTAGACCACTTTTGGATCCTAACAACAGAATAAACACAAAATCAAAATATCGAAAGGTAACTGATGTCAAAAAGAAATAAAGTTTGGATAGTACTCATTACTCTAATTTTGCTCGTAATAGTCTCTTGCTCTTGGGCACTAACCATGATACCCAATATCAACCTCACTCAAGAACAAATCAAAAATGAGATTGATAAAAAATTACCTCTTACTACAAAAGATGTAACCTTCACTGATGCGGAAGTGTTCTTGCATCAAGGAAGCATTCGGATAGCCTTCCAAGCAGAAACAACCAAGTTCGGAAAAAAGGGCAACCTTGATATGTCTATCGAGGGCGAACTGGATTACGACCCTATTGCGGGTTCATTTTATTTCGTACCGTATGATATACAGATCACTACTCTTGGGGTAGACGGCAAAACTATATCGGAAAAAACAACAGAAGTTGTCGATGCAATTAAGAAACAAGAAAAGGTAAATAAGTTTCTTGGATCTATTAGTAAATTTGCAAAGGAAAGGGACATAAAAATACCCGCTACTGCTGTAATGGGCAAGGTAGTCCAGGAAAAAGCTACTGCCGGACTTACAAAAGCCGTAGGTCGAGCTCTTGAAAAGATACCTGTCTATACCTTCAAAAATAACATCAAGGAAAACATTGCAAAAATGTTACTTGCATCGGTAGAAGTACAAGAAGGTGTCCTCATTGCACGCCTCACGTTTCCACAGTTACTCAAAAACATACGTGTCTTTCTAATAATATTCGTAATTACAATAGCTTTTGGAATTGCGCTGTATAGAAATCCAGAATGGGGTATCGTACTTGATGTCGTTGAATTAGCAACTGCAACATTTGATGTGTAACTACTCATTAAAAAACTCAAAAGCTTCCCTTCCGGGAAGCTTTTTTCTTACTCCTTTTCGCCTTTTACTTTTCGCCCCTTACCTAGAGTATGCGGTACACGGAGTAAAATGGATGAATGGGCTATTTAAAGTAAAGCAGCAGACTCTTCGCAGATACCTTCCTTTTCACTAGTACTTGTGTTTTCTGGCATATTGTTTATCACAAAAACCTTGCTTCTGATCTCTGTATCAGTATCATTCACTTTGAAAATTTTTATGTAGTATTCACCTGCCCAAACAGGCCCCACCTCCCAATCTATATTCTTTGAATCCTCCTCTACGGTATTCTCTCTTTCCAAGCCACTTGCGCCAGGTTCGACTGCTATTCGCGTACCTGCATCAACAAGCATAACGCTCATTGAATCTACTGTCATGGATAAATCCCAAGACATGGGGTATGTGCATCCAATGTAGACTTCTGTGTCGCCCTGAGGAAAGGTGAAAGATAATTCATGGACTGTAGATGTAGAGACCGCCTCTAAGTCGGTAGATGTGGCAATATCTTCAGTATCTGGAATATCTGCAATATCTAACGAGATGTGCGGAGTTGTTGAAGCTCGCTTTGTAACCGGCCTACTAAGAGATTGATAAACTAAATGGTTGTTTGCCAGATTAGAAATGCTCAGGTCATCAAAGACTTGATTAAATTGGCCTATAGACCAATAACCAAAAAAGGCTACACTACCAACCAAGACAAAAGTTACTAGAATGATACGCATCTAGTTTTTTAGATTATACTTCGATCCCTCTTATACATAGAAACATATACTATTTTACTTCTTTCTCTTCTGTTGTGGTCAAGTTCTTGTCTACATCTGAGAAACCGTTTCTGATGTGTCTGATTGCTTCTCCTATACTACGAGTAAGTTCTGGGATTTTCTTTGAACCAAATAGCAAAAGCAAAATTGCTGCCAAAATGATTATTTCCCTAGGTCCTAGTCCAAGCATGATATTATTTATTATTTATTATTAATACCGACCTTTTCTTGTGGTACTACATTGAGTAGTTGAGTATAAAGAGACCAACGGTGTCTATCTAAATATGACTACGCGATTTAGTCTTATTTCTCTAGACTCTTATCATCATCAGAGAAACCGTTCCTGATGTGTCTGATTGCTTCTCCAACGTTACGAGCAAGTTCTGGGATCTTTTTTGAGCCAAATAGCAAAAGCAAAATTCCTGCTAAAATAACTATTTCTCTAGGTCCTAATCCAAACATGATAGTGTTAATTATTTATTATTAATAACGACCCTTTTATGATACTACATGGGTAGTTGGAGGTAAAGAGTACAAAGTGACTAACTGTGACTAAAAAATTTAATCTATCACTCTCCCCTCTTCATCTTAGAACCTGTCTACAATCTCACCGCAATGATCAAAAATGAAGCTTGTCGACTGAAATCACGAAATTTGCACTACAAGGGCATTTCCATTTTCATAGTCGTTGCACTCCTTGAAAATTGGTCCACTACAAATCATTTATTTTTCCTCAGCAATGTTCACATTGCCTCGCCAAAATACATAATTTGTAACACAAATTTCCATAATTTCAGAACGACATGAGATCGTAGACAAGTTCTTAGAAGCCGTTCCTGATGTGTCTGATTGCTTCTCCAATGTTGCGAGCAAGTTCTGGGATTTTTTTTGATCCAAACAACAAAACTGCCAAAAAATACTAGAATAATTATTTACCTAGGCCCTAACCAGGGTAGAAACATATACTATTTTACTTCTTTTTTTTCTGCTGTGTTCGTCTTCTCCTCTTCATCTGAGAATCCGTTCCTGAGGTGTTGGATAGATTCTACAATACTACGGGTAAGCTCTGGAATTTTCTTTGAGCCAAATAGCAAAAGCAAAATTGCTGCTAAAATAACTATTTCCCTAGGTCCTAGTCCAAACATGATAGTTTTTATTATTTATTAATATCGTTACTTCATATAATACCATAAGTGGTAATACCATCGCTAGCAACGACAAGCCGTCTGTTGGTGGAAGTAAAGAAGTTAACACAAATATTAGAAAATAAGCCATTCGCCTCTGCTTTCTGAGAAATTCAGTTGTTACCACCCCCATTCTTATACACATAGTTAAGAAAAGTGGAAATTCAAAAACTAATCCCAATAAAGCAGAGGTGACAAACATTTGTGATAAAAATTTGCTAATATTCCAATAATTGGCAATCCCTAAACTAATGTTGAGAGAGGCTAGTACTTGAAGAGCGGTGTAAAGGATAGAAAAACCATAAGAAAATCCTGCAATAAAGAGGAGTACGCTTATAGGCGTAGATTTTAATAATCCCTTTCGCTCGTTTTTAGTTAACCCAGGTAAGATGAAGGCATAAAAGCTATAAATGACATACGGGACGCAAACAATAATAGCCAGGAAAAAACCAAAATCCATCGCGACCTCAATATACTGAAATGGAGAAGTAATCGTCACTGTAACGTCAGTCAGCTTAATAAGCTCCAATAGTCTTTTCAGAATTACTGACGTAGAAAAAAAACCTATAACAAAGAATACTACAAATAAAATCAAACCCTTGTACAATCTGCGGCGCAAATCCTCCAAAAAAGGCATGAACTTTGCTATATTTTCTTTAAATAGCTCCATCGGGGTCAGTTAGCTGTTGCGGTGGCTGTTTCCTGTATTATAGCGGGTTCTGGTGAGATTATTGGCTCTACTACTGGAGAGGCGGCTACAGGAGCGGCTACTGGTGTTTCCTCTATTATAGTGGGCTCCACTGAGATTACTGGTTCTACTACTGGAGTAGGGGCCGTAGAAGTGGCTACTGGGGTTTCCTCGAACGAGGTGGGATTCTCTGATGTCGTAGTATAGGTAGTTGATGTTGTAGTGCTTGGTGTTGAAGTTGCAGCCTCTGGTGTCGGTATAGCTACGACAGGTGTCGAAGTTGCTACGGCAGGTGTTGGTATAGCTACGACAGGTGTCGAAGTAGCCATAGGGGCACTTGGTGTCGAAGTAGCTACGGCAGGTGTTGAAGTAGATATAGAAATACCTGGTGTTAAAGTAGGTATAGAAGTACTTTGTGTCGAAGTTGCAGTAGCTGGTGTTGAAGTAGCTACAGGAGTCTCCGGCACAGTGTTGAATGTGTTAGTTGTCAGATTTACAACCACAGGTGTAGTGCTTGCGGTTGCTCCTGCTCCTGCTCCTGCGTATGCAGGTGTTGAGGTGGCAATGCCAGGTGTAGTGCTGGCCGTCGCTCCTGCAGTTGCTCCTGCGCTTGCTCCTCCGTATGCAGGTGTTGAAGTGGCCATTCCTGGTGTAGTGCTTGCGGTTGCTCCTGCTATTGCTCCTGAATATCCAGGTGTCGAGGTAGCCATTCCTGGTGTTGAGGTTGCCATTCCAGGTGTCGAGGTTGCCATTCCAGGTGTAGCGTCGACTGTTGATGATATATATGAAGGTGTTGAAGTAGCATTAGTATTAAACCCAAATCCGTTAGAAACTACACTACCATCTGGTGCCATACGATGTCTATTGAGCCACTCTGCTACCGCTGTAACGCCCTCTTGCCACGATGCGTAAATGCGAAGATTACCACCGTCATCGTTGCCAACATTGCCTGGATTTAGCGTTCTCACCGCTAGACCAGCCGTACCAAAACTCGAATCTTGTTGCATCATAGCCATCAGCAACCTAATATCTATGTCATAAGCAGCAGCACCACTCATAACCATAGCTCCAGTTACAGGACTGCCCCGATATCCACTACTGATATACTTATCAACCTTTTCGACAGTATTCATCACTGCCATTTTACTCAAAATATTATACACTTTTTCTTCATGCAAAGGATCTGTAGCATAAGGAGTGATATCATATCTGCCCAAAACAGAGACTGATCCATCAGTCATCGCTTCCGCAAGAGTTGATTCTGTAACCTCAGATGATGCAGAGGTATCAACCAACAAATTTAATTTGAAAATAGTGTCCTCTAGACCGATGATCTCTACTACGGCAATATTCATCCTCTCCAAATCACCACTCATCCGAGCATAATCTCTGGATAGTTTAAACTCCCTTAATCTATTATTAAGGAGGTGTATGAGCTCATCTATTTTCATACGATAATGTTATGACACATATATTTATACAATAATAATAACACACACATTTATTTTGTCCCATACTGTCCTTGATATGTATAAGAACCTGTCTACAATCTCATGTCGGACAGAAATTTTAGAAATTTTTGCCACAAATTGTGTATTTTGACGAAGCAATGTGAGCATTGTTGAGGAAAAAGACGCAATTTGTGGTGAAAATTAATGAATTTTTGTCGACAAACTTGATCTTATTGCTTCGTGATGAGATCGTAGACAGGTTCTAAGGACAGTATGGGACAAAAAGACATCTAGACACGATATATGAGTCGATAAGAACCTGTTCACAATCTCATGTCGGCTTGAAATTTTTGCCACATAGCACGTATTTTGACGAGGCATATCTAGATACGTTTAGGAAAAGTACTTGTTATGTGGTGAAAATTAATAAACATCAACCGACAAGGTTGATGTTTATGATTCGCGGTGAGATTTTGAACAGGCTATCAGAGAATTATGTAAGAAAACAAACACTTATTTTAGTCCCAAGAACTTGGCCACAGTAAGGGTCTTCATCAGCTGAGCGTTCTCCGCTGTACTCAAACCACTTCCAGTGTTGATTGTGACCAAACCAGCAGAGTTCTGGGATATCACCTGTGTAACTGTATTAGCTAGAATTGCATTTTCTAGATCAAATATATTGTTGTTAGAACCAGCAAGTCTTACTGAATATGTTGTATCAGGACTAAAAAATACCTCATAAACATCTGTTTGAGTAGAGTTCGATGCATTTAAAATTTCTATCAATCTTGCAAAGGTAACCCCAGCAACAATTACCTCTGTATTATGGTTGTGTGTATCTTGAAACACAATGCCTGTATCTGCCGCCTCAAGGGCTTTTAAATCTGTTCTTAGCGTATTAGTATTTAACTCATACAAACTACCACTGATAAGGGTTAAATCAGCTTGTGGAATTATTATTCTGAGGGTTGCCCCACTGTAATCAATGGTGGTTGCCATATTCTAATCCGCGTTAAATCCTTGAAGTTGCGTATTTACTTTAATTACCTCACTCTATACATATCCACACTATTCACGGTTACCTGCTAACCAATATTTGAAATCTTTAACGTCTTCCGGTAAAACACCGATTGATTCTGCTTGCTGACGGAAATTTCCCGGGATTTCCTCTTTCATTTTTTCAGCAAATTGACTAAATTCTTTAAATTTTCTTGTGCTAATTTTTTCCTCTTCCTTTTCCTCTTTATCTTCCTGCTTATCTTCCCGTTTCTGTTCCATTTTATTTTTCATTATTGCAGCAAATTCACTAAACGGTTTTACATAAACTTCTTTTGCCTCCTCTATTTCTTCAGGTTTAGCTTCCTCTGTTTCTTTTTCATCATTTTCACCATATTCAGTATGACAAAATGAACATTTCGTATTTTCTTTTGTGAGCTCGAAATCTTTCTCACAATTTTTACACTTTACTATTTTTTTTCCATCCTTATTCTTAAGCATTTGGGCTAATAAAAAAAACATTTGAATTATTAGGGGTTAGAAGTACGGACAGCCGCTACTGTCTGTAGTGTTAGTGTTGATAAAAATTGTGCAGAATCAGACTCAAACATCTTATGGGAATAACTCCACCGTCTATAACTCGTGCGGACATATTTATATCATTAATTCTACCACCAATTCCTCCACTAACAAATGGTTAAGTCAGCTTGTGGAATTACTATTTTGAAGTTGCCCACTATAATTTATTGTTTTTGCCATGCTTTTAGTTGCTCCTTTAGTGCGTCTCCCTTCAAACCAGACTTGGATTCGTTAAACGATCGTCGTTCTTTGTTGATTTTCTCTACCTCCGAGTGGAGCATAGTGTCATTTGCTACCATAGCTTTCTTCATTTGCTTAATCTGTCCTTCCTTTAATTCAAACAAATCTAAAAGTTCATTACGTTCATCTTGAACGAGCGAAGCGGCATGGTTCATAGTTGAAGCAAGTTTCTGAAGATATTCAATTTTCTCCTCCGCAGAAAATTTAAGGTACGTTTTGCCCCACGCTATCTTTGGTGGTCGTCTTGACATAAACTTACTATCGATTTTATGAAACCCCTGCGCAACAAAATCCGCCTCCATATTGTCTTTTAAAATTGCTTGACGTGCTTTACTTACTTGACGTTCTTTACTTTCTTTACTTTCTTTACTTTCTTTACTTTCTTTACTTGCTTCATCCATATTATTCTTCACGGTTATCTATTAACCAATATTTGAAATCTTTAACGTCTTCGGGTAAAACACCGACTGCCTCAGCTTTCTGCCGGAAGTTTCCTGGAATTTTCTCTTTCAGTTTTTCCCTAAAATTAACAAATTCTTTAGTTTGTTTTACACTAATTTTTTTTAGTTCTGTTTTTTCTTCCTTTTTCTCTTCTTCCTCCTTCTTTTCCTTTTTTTCTTCTTCCTGTTTCTCTTCCGTTATGTCACCAAATTCACCAAATTCACTTATCACAATTTTTTTCTCTTCCTTTTTCTCTTCCGTTACTCCACTAAATTCATCGAATGGTTTTATACTAATTTTCTTCCCTTCTTTTTTCTCCTCCGTTATTCCACTAAATTCATCGAATGGTTTTATACTAATTTTCTTCCCTTCAGTCTTCTTTTTTATTGTTTTCATATTATTCATCTAAAATTA